>CAYNWJ010000003.1:29911-43220 GCA_964400815.1 uncultured bacterium | reverse complement strand
GGTCTTGGCCCCCACTTCGGGCAGTTTCTTCAAAGTCGGCAGATCATTGAGCTCTATCGCACGCGCCAGGTCCCTGACAGGAATTACAAGGGCCTTGAGGGAGCGCTTGATGCTGAAACCGGGTACGGATGTGAGGAGATGGAAGAATTCCAGTTCGGTCTGATTGAGGAAACCGACCATGCGGGGAATGGGGTTCCCCATTCCCATTCCACCTTCGATATAGCTGAAGGTGAAGAAGGAAACTTCTTCCCCGACCATCCCCCCCGACACGAGACGCTGCGCCACTGCGCCGGTGACCATCACGTGGTATGTGAGACCGTTGAGCTCCACCCAGGCGTGGTCCTCGCCGGCCGAGACGAGCGTTCCGGTTATTTTTACTATCACAGGACACCGCCATGAGCAATGACATTGATATGACAGAGAGCGGCCGCCACAGCGTCGGTGACATCAGCGGCGACATCGAGTTCCGAACATCCGAAGGTCCTCGCTATCATTGAGGCGACCTGCTCCTTAGACGCCCGTCCCATGCCGGTCAGAGATTTCTTTATCCGGGTCGCCGAATAGGAGTATACGGGTATGCCCACCCTGCCCGCGGCGAGAAAAAGGACGCCACGCGCGTGCCCCATGATCACCGCGGTTCTGGGATGGTTGTAATGGGAATAGAGTTCCTCGACCGAAACCGCATCGGGAGCGAATTCCCGGACGAGCTCGTCGACACCTGAGAAAAGCTCGTCGAGGCGCTCCTCGAGGTTACGGGACGATGTGCTTCGTATGAGCCCCGCCTCGATGAGTTTCGGCGGCCCCGCACAGGTTTCCACGAGGCCGTAGCCGCTGACCCGCAGTCCGGGGTCGATGCCAAGCACGATCATGAAGAGCAGCCTTCCCGCCTTCAGAGGCCCGTCAGTCCCTTACGGCATCAATCGTCGTCATCGAGTAGTTCTTCGTCGATATCGAAATTGGCCCATACCTTCTGTACGTCGTCGGAATCCTCGAGCGCGTCCATCAGTTTCATGAGCGTCTTGACATCCTTGGCCTCAACCTTGACCGTGCTCTGGGGAACCCGCGCGAGTTCAGCCTCTTCATAGGAGATGTTCTTGTCGTCGAAATATTCCCGGACTGAGTGAAAATCCTTTTGGGCACAGGTCACCTGGAACATGCCGTCCTCGCTCTCCATGTCCTCGGCGCCGGATTCGAGAACATGCTCCATGAGCTCGTCCTCACCATAAGAATCGGCGCTGAAGTGGAGGATGCCTTTTTCGTCGAACATCCAGGAAACAGCACCGTTTTCCGCGAGCGATCCGTTGTATTTGCTGAAGAGATGACGCACCTCGGCGACCGTGCGCTGCTTGTTGTCCGTCAGGCAGTCGACCATGATAGCCACACCGCCGGGCCCATAGCCCTCGTATGATATTTCCTCGTAATTGACACCGGGAAGCTCACCCGTGCCGCGCTGAATGGCTTTTTTGATATTGTCATTGGGCATATTCGCCGATTTGGCTGCCGCAATCGCCGTTCTCAAACGCGGATTCGATTCCTCGTCACCCCCGCCGTCACGGGCGGCAACCTGTATTTCCTTGATGAGGGAGGTGAAAAGCTTCCCTCTCTTAGCATCCTGCGCGCCTTTTTTTCGACGAATGGTCGCCCACTTGGAATGACCGGACATGGCTGGTTACCTCCTCATAGTGCTTATTGAGAGCATTCAACGAGCTGCTTGAAAGATATAAAAACAACCGGAAGATGAAAGAAAAAAAACTAACGGCCGGAAACGGCCTTTTTATTGATGCAGAGGGGGATGAAGGGTGCGGGAAATTATCATGGGCGCGCGGGAAATGTGGATAAAGGTTGAACGGTCCATGGAAAAACCACGGGCAGGGCGGGAATATTCTACCCGCCCCACCCTGATTTCATTCGCAGCAGTCTGGTTGATTATTCTTCCTCCGCCTTTGTCGCCTCTACCACCTTCTGCGCGATGTCGGAAGGCACCATCTCATAATGGGAGAAGCTGCGCGTGTAGGCTCCCCGGCCCTGTGTGAGCGAACGGAGCTGCGTGGCGTACATGTACAGATCGGCCAGGGGCACCTGGGCCTTGACGATCTGGAAGATGCCGAGAGGCTCCATTCCCATGATCTTTCCGCGCCGGGAGGAAAGGTCTCCCATGACATCGCCCGTATAGGCGTCCGGAACCTTGACCTCTATGTTGTAGATCGGCTCGAGGAGGATGGGCTTGGATTTCATGAAGCAGTCCTTGAAGCACATGGACGCGGCCATCTTGAAGGCGAGTTCCGACGAATCCACCGTGTGATATGAGCCGTAATAGAGGCTGATCCTGAGGTCGATGACCTTGCTCTTCGAGAGCGGCCCCTCCTCCATCGCCTCCACGACACCCTTTTCGACTGCGGGGATGAAGCGCGAGGGAATCACACCGCCCTTGATCTCGTCGACGAACTCGAATCCCTCACCGCGGGGCGTGGGCTCCATGCGGAAATAGACCTCGCCGTACTGGCCGCGGCCGCCGGTCTGTTTCTTGTAGCGGTATTTCTCGTCGGCTTTTCCGGTGATGGTTTCGCGATAGGGGATTTTCGGGGGCTTCAGATTGACTTCCGTGTTGAATTTCTTCTTGAGACGGTCGACGATGATATCGATATGCAGTCCGCCCATGCCCTCGAGAATGATCTGCTTCAGCTCGGGATCGTTGCGGACCACGAACGACGGGTCCTCGTCGCGGAGCTTGATGAGTCCCTGTGCAACCTTGTCCTCGTCTCCCTTTTCCGCGGGATACACCGCAACATCCATGACGGGATTGGGGAATTCCAGTTCAGGCAACTGAATCTGGAGCTGTTTCGAACACAGTGTATCGCCGGTCTTGGTGCTTTTCATCTTGACGAAGGATCCCATGTCACCGGCGGATACGGAATCGACTTCCTTGCGTTCATTTCCCACAATGGAAAAAATCTGTGTCGATTTCTCCGAGCTCGAGTGGGTGGAGTTGTAGAGTTCGTCGCCGGCCTCATATGATCCGGAAAAGACCCGGAAAAGCGAAAGCTCGCCCACATGGGGTTCGATGACGGTTTTGAACACGAGAATGGCGAGCGGGGCGTCATTCGACGGGTTGAGCTCGATCTCATCTCCCTGCTTGTCGGCTTTTGCCGGGGGCATGTCGGCGGGAGACGGCGCGCTTTCGGCCATGTGATTGAGCAGCAGGTCACTGCCGACATTGGTGAATGCGTCGGCGAAAATGATCGGAAAGAGGGAGCGCGACTGAATGGCCTTCTTGATGCCTCCGCTGATCTCCTCCGGTGTCAGACCGGACTCGAAGAACTTCTCCATCAGGGAATCGTCGCTTTCGGCGGCGGCTTCGATCAGTTTTTCATGAAGTTCCTCCGCCGCGCCGCTCATATCGTCCGAGATGTCGGCTGCTTTTCCCCTGCCCTTGCCGTCGAGTTCATAGGTGTATTGTTTCATGGATACGACATCGACGATCTGATTGAAACCGGGACCGGGATTTACGGGGATCTGAATGGGCAGGGCCTTGATCCCGAAACGCTCCTGGACCGACGCAAGGACCTCATTCGTCTTGGAATGCTCCTTGCCGACACGATTGATTACGAAGAAAACGGGTTTGTCGTGTTTCTCGCAGAGATCCCACGCCGTCTCGGTGCCGACCTCCAGCCCTTCCATCGCATCTATGAAGATCATGGCCGTGTCAACAGCCCTGAGACCGCAGATGACCTCGCCGACAAAATCCGCATACCCCGGCGTGTCGGCGATGTTGATTTTCTTCTCCCCCCACTCGATTTGCATGAGCGAGGTGCTGATGGAAGTCTGGCGGGAGCGCTCGTCCTCGAGATAGTCGGATTTCGTGTTTCCGTCCTCGATGCGGCCCAGACGGCTCGTCAGGCCGGTCGTGTATATCAACGCCTCGGCCATGGTCGTTTTTCCCGATGCTCCGTGACCGATCAAAGCGATATTGCGAATGTTCTCAGTGTCGTATACTTTCACGTGCAGGCTCCCGTTTTGCTGTTTGATTTTTTATGTAATTATATGTTTTTCAAAATCAAGGATGAAAACGGCGGACATGTCAGTTCACGTCATCCTGTTCGGTCAGATAGTCCAGTTCAGGCAGCGTGTTTATTATCGATGACGCTATGTTCGAAAGATGAAGGGCGATCCTTTTCATGTACCGGGCGCCGAGAGCCACCACGACCGCCTGGCGATTCGAATAGTCGGAGTCGATAACCTCTTCGATGATCTCCTCGCACCGGCCGGAAATCTTTTTACCCGAATTGACGGCTCGGAGCGCCAGGGCCTTGTCACCGGAACGATAAGATTTCGCGACTGTTTCGAAAAGCTCGAGCAGTTCATCACCATTCTCGCTGAAAAGCGACTTGAACAGCTTGCGGTCCTTCTTTGAGTCCTTTGCCAGCTGGGACAGCTCAAAGATGTTCTTGACATAATCGCCGAGACGTTCCGCATCCTTCGACACACTGATCAGGGTGAGCCATGCGGGAAGATTCCCCTTGGGATTCGTGGAAATGTGCACGAGGATCTGTTTGCGGATGTCCTGTTCCTTGAGATTGATGGACTGATCCTTGAAATAAATGTTCTTCTGGGCGTCCACCGGTTCGCCCTTGCTGGTGAGGGTGTCGAAACAATAGGACAGCATCTCGCGCGAACTGTCGAGCATGGAGACGAATTCATCGACGATGGACGAGGAAAAAGAATGGGAATTCCATATTTTCATCAGATCGCGGAACATGGAAACCTTTCGGCAGAAAGAAGGGACGAACATCCGGGGAGGCAGGATCGGTCGAACCCGGCCAAACCCGGAAATGAGGCGATGCCATCTCTGCTGACTCGGGATCATCGGTCGGATATTCGGTGAGATGGTGCCGAAGGGGGGATTCGAACCCCCACAGGCTTGCGCCCGCCGGTCCCTGAAACCGGTGCGTCTACCAATTCCACCACTTCGGCACTCACATCAGCATTAAGATCGTAATATAAATACGGGTTGTGCCATAATCAACTGAAATTTGATGGTTCACGTATTTTATCAGGCAAGATCCTCGCGAATGGGCGAAAAGATATCGATGAGCACAGACGGCTCGTCGAAGGTCCACGCGTTGTGCTCGATCCCGATGGGCGCATGATAGAAATCCCCGGGATTGAGAATCTGCTCGTTGCCGTCAACATTGAAGCCCATTTTCCCCTTGTAGAGGAATCCCATCTGCTCGTGGATATCGTGCGTGTGCAGGGGAAACGTCTTGTCGGGCGGGAAATGATACACGATGATCTGGATGTTCTTCCCTGTGTAGATATAACGCTTGACGTCTCCCTCCACAATTTCCTCGGAAAGATTCTCCTCGTTGAAAAACAGCTTGATATTTTCCGGAAGCATGGTATCTCCTTGAGCGTTGTTGTGAACGGGAGCACGATCGCTGGTTCCCGCGCCGTCATGATCGTTTGTGACATGTCCCGCAGTTTGTCTGTACGGTTCTCACAGGATGTTCTTATTCGGCCTGTTCCTGAACCAGAGAACGAGGCCCATTATCGTGAGAACACCGCCGGCGAAACCGTCCACCAAGAGCGCCTTCATGTCACCCGCCGCTCCCATGATGGCCCCCGTGATGAGGATGATCACACCCAATGAGGCGAGAGCGAGACCGACGGCGACGAAGGGCGAAAGCTTCTCTCCCTCGTCTTCCTTGACTTTTTCACCCGTTGGGACGGACATGCGGTCGAAGAATTCGTCGATGCGTCCGGCCTCTTCCTTCGGGGTCCTCACTATCGTCGAGCCGATGAGCATGCCCAGGAGGGTGATCACGATATTGACACCGATGGAGGCGGAGTTGAATCCCTGTTTGAGCCAGTAGTCGAGACGGGCGTTGTCCGCCATCTGTTCGCTCATGACACTCAGAAGAATGAAATTCGTCACCACGAGGGCGACACCTGAAAGGGTGCCGGCCAATACACCGGTAATCGCGCCCTTCGAATTGATGCGCTTGATGAAAAGCCCGCCGAGGAGAGGCAGCATGATGGCCGGGCCGAGCGCCCCGAAGGCCTTCACCATGATGTCGTAGAGATTGAATCCCCGTACGAAACTGATTCCCAGGGCGACGAAGATCGTGATGCCGCCGATGATGGCCGTATTGATGCGTCCCCACTTGATGAGCAGTTCCTCACCGGCTTCCGGATTGACCATTTTGCCGTAGAAATCCTTCGTGAGCACACCGGAAAGAACGTTGTATTCACTGCCGAGTGTGGAAAGCGTCGCGCTGAACATGCCGGCGACCATGAGACCCATCACACCGGTGGGCAGGACCTTCAGGCACATGGCGACATAGGCGTATTTGCTGCCGTCGGGATCGTTCACCAGGTCCGGGAGCGCCACGCGCGCCGCCATGGCCGGGATGAAGAAGATGATCGGCCCGACAAGCGAAAGCGCGCCCATGGTGATGGCGACCTTGCGGGCGTCCGTTTCGGTGGCGACGCAGTTGTATTTCTGTACGAGGGACCAGGTCGCGTTGTAGCTGATGGAGATGATGACGCAGAACATCACCCAGTCGAAGACACCGTAGGGCGGCGACAGGGGCTTGAAGAAACCTGCGGGGGCATTCGCCGACAGTCCCCCGATGCCGCCGACCGCGATCAGGGACAGGGGAAGCAGCACCAGCACGGCGAGACACAAGATCGTGAACTGGACGAAATCGGTCACGATCACCGCCCACTGCCCTCCCAGCAGCGTGTAGAGGATCATGATCACGCCCACCAGACCAATGCAGACCTCGAGGGTGAACCATGTCTGCCCCACCGCCACCGCGAGAAAGATAGCCGTGGAATATATCTTGATCGAATTGTCGATCAGGCGGAGCGGAATGCCGGTCCATACGAAGACCTGATGAACGAGGCGGTTGTAGCGCTGCTCCATGAAACCGAGCGGAGTCAGGACGCGCGCCCGACGCCACCGGGGTGCGAAAATCGTGGCCGCCAGGACCATGGCGGGAATGACCACCCAGCTGAGGGTGATCGCAACCATGCCGTACTTAAAGGCAAGCTGGGAATAGACGACGAACATCAGTGCGCTGAAGGATGCCATCCAGAGAGAAATACCCGCCAGCCACCAGGGGATGGCCGCGCCGGCCGCGAAATAGTCCTTCGCCTGCTTGATGAATCGCGAGAAAAATATCCCGACCGTGATCACGATCGCGAAATACGAGAGAATGATCACATAATCAAGCGGGTGAAGGGAATGAAGGTTTTCCATCATGCTCCCTTTCATCTATTTGATATTTATGTCGAAACAGTCCGCCGGCCGCTCATTCGGGAGGCGCGGACACCATGACCGTCTCGCCGGAATCCGCCGAACGGTGGATGGCGTCGAGCACCGCGGTGGAACGCCATCCGTCATAGGCGCTCACGATGGGATCGCGGTCCTCGATGATGTCGTCGATGAAGCTGTTGATGCACGAGGGGAAGGCGCCCACCCATTTGTCGAAAACCTTGTAGTTCAGCAGGGAACGCGGCCACTTGAACCCGTCCGGCGACGACATTTCGATAGCCTCGGTCTTGCGGTCGAGGTGGATGTGGCCGTGCTCTCCCACCACCTCCATGAACGAGTCGGGCATGGCCGGATGGGACTCTGGATAGATCCAGGTGGATTCGAAGGTGGCGATGCCGCCCTTCGAGAATTTCACCAGCCCCTGCATGGCGTCATAGGTGTCCCAGCCCTGCTTTTCCTTGAGGACGCGCTTGACGCCGAACCCCTTGACCTCGACCGGGTCGTCGTCGAACCACCATGTCATCAGGTCGATGTCATGGCCCGAAAGGAACCACATGGGTGAACTGTTCCTGGCCCAGGGAATCATTTTGGTCGGTACGGTGATCGGGTTGTTCTTGCGGGCGTATCCCATGATGCAGTCCCCGATCTTGCCTTCGCGGATCATGTTCCATGTGGCGTTGTAGGGGGCCAGCCAGCGATGGTTGTAGGAAACCTGGAGCTTGAGCCCGGTCTCCCCGACCTTGCGGACGATGTCGGCGGCTTCGGACTCGTCGGTGGTCAGGGGCTTCTCCACATGGGTGTGAACACCCTGGTCGAGACAGAACATGACCGGCTTGTGGTGCGCCCAGTCGGGCGTGGCGATATAGACGGCGTCCGGTTTTTCCGCGGCCACCATCTGCTCATAGTCCTTGTAGGTCTTTTCGAGGCCGAATTCCTTCTTCGCCTCGTCGAGGTTCTCGTCCTTGAGGTCGGCCACCGCCGTGATCTTCACCTGATGATTCCTCTGCAGGGCGCGTGCGACTCCTTTTCCCATGATGCCGACACCGATGATGTTGACCTTGAGCTCCATGTTTGAAACCTTCCTTTCACTGCCCGGTTGTATGTTTTTAAACGCTGATGAAATTCGATGAATGCCTGAAAGCGGTGGAGCCGGAGTGACCGGGGATGATGATTTTTACAATGTAATTCCTCAGGCTCCGCAGTTCAAGTGATAAAGCACATTATCCGGCAAACAGATTTGCTCCGGCGGTTTAAAATGCTGAACCGTGATTTTCGGGATTACCGGATGAACCGCGATTACAATCCTGGCAATCCTTTCATCCCATTAATCATGGTTCAAGCAATGGGCCGGGGAGGAATTCCGGAAGGGTGTAACAAAACGAAAAGCACCGTGTTTGTTTAACTGGATAATCGGCAAACGCTTTGCCCCGCCAATGCTCCCCGATCAATCCTCCATGACATCCGCCACCACCCGGTGCATGCCCTCGACCACGCGTTTTTCCACGGTCTCGTCGAAAGGCCCCGGGTGAACCGTATACTGCATGGCGCGCCCCGCCTCGTAGCCGCCTTCGCGGAGTATCCGCCAGGTGGGAAGATAGCCGAACATGGAGTTGCAGTAGCCGGCGACCCAGACGAAGCGGTGGCTCAGGAAATCCGCCTTGAACCTGACGGCATATTCGGCCACCGTCTCCCCCGCTATTCCGAGAAGCAGGAGATCCTCACCGAATCGAAGCGCCTGGAGCGGGCACGGCAGTGTCATGTCGATTTCTTTCCCGGCGTCGCGTTTCGCGAGGAGAAATTTCGCCTTGCGGGAGGCGGAGTTGTTTCCCGATGCGGCCTGCCGTTCCAGTTCATCGCGCGGAGGGAGCGGTGCGAAAGCGAGTTCGGTTTCCTCGTAGCCGCAGCGGAGCGGGCCTTCCACCGGCATGGATTCTCCACCCGTGACGGCGTCGGTGACCGTGTCGCAGAGTTCCCGGCCGTGGCCCATCGCGTATTCAATCTGGTGCCGGGCGTTGGGAACGAGCTGGCCCGCGCATCCCTGCATGAACATGGCCGTCGCGCCGGGGAACGCCGCTTCGATGTACTCCTGGGCGAATCCCGGATAATCGCCGCAGAATCGCTGGAGATTGAGCGTGATCGGGTGACAGGCATATCCGAACAGAATGGCCCGGACAGCGCCATCCGGCGACGAAACAGTCAGGACCGGCACCGTATCGTCCCGTGGTCCGCCGGTGTAGTATGAAGAGGGATTCGACCGGTAGAGTATTCCCTCGGGCGCGGGCAGACGGCGCGAAACCGCGAAGGGGTGCGGCGACGCGCTTGCAAAGGAAAGGTCGGACGGACGCATGTCGTCGATCGCGCGGTCGATGACCTCCACATAGCGCGCTTCGAGCCAGCCTACATATTCCGGAATCTTCCGGGCGTTCTCTTCATCTATCGTGTAGAAGGGGATTTTCTCCACACGCACCTCGGGGCCGCAGTGGGTGTGGGATGTGTTGATGAGAATGTTGGATGCGGGGATGCCGTGCCGGCGTTCGACCGCGGCGGTTATGTTTCGCCGCATTTCCAGGGTCACGCCGATGAGATCGGCGGTGAGAACGACCGCCCTGTTCCCCATGCCGTCGTCCAGCGCCAGGGCCTTGACATGGAGATCGTGCACCTTTCCCTTCGACGGCTCCGTCCGGGAACCGTACCCCGCCATCCAGGAGGGCTCCGAAGGTGTTACGACGACCGAGGCGACACCGGCTTCCCACGGGGTCTCGGAGGCCGCAGCGGCGGAATATGCAATCGTGATGCACACGGCCAGCATGAGACACGCAAGCACCACATGTACAGCTTTAAGCGAATTGCCAATCTGCATGAGATCATCCTCCATGTTCGGGAACACTCGTTGAACAGTGCAGTCTATATTCTTTCCAACAAAATATCCGGCATACAGTTACAGATTGAACGTATAGCTGTACTTGAGCATCACCGTCCGGTCGGTCGACAGGGGCATGAGCGGATCGCTCCCCTCCCGGTCGGTGTTGTATCCTTCGTCGTATACAAGGTACAGATCGCTTCCCTCCCGCGGATTGTAGCGGAATCGGAGGTTCATGATGGCCCTGTCCTGTGCGCTGTTGTACTGGACGAAGGTGGTTATGGAATACTTGACGTTCAGCATGGCGAGAAAGCGGAACTGGCCGACATGGGCGGTGAATTCCTGGTTACGGTCGGGGAAGTCCACAAGATTGATCTGATACGATCCGCCGATCTCGAGGTGTGAGGAAATGCTCCGCCGGGGGGACAGGCTGCACGTGATGCGCCTGCCGTCATAGAACTGTCCGCCCTCGAAACGCGAGGAAAGTGAGAAGAGCCTTCCGGACGGTGTCGAGAATCTCCCGTAACATCCCCAGTAGTCATAGGTCCCGGGAGGAACGTCCGCCGAACCGGAAAAGGCGAGCGGCGAGCGGACATTGTCTGTGTTGCGCATGAGAGAGAATCCCGCGCCGTAGCCAGATTTCGTGCTGCCGTGCCAGCCGGCGCGAACGAGGCAGGTCTGGGTGGAATTGTCCTCGTTACGGATATGCAGCCACAGGTCCTCGTATACGTCGTGCTGGTTCCAGATGGATCCGGCGGGCGATATCCAGCCGTACCGGACGAAATGGATGTAATTCGTCAGGTTGCCATACTGTTCGAACCCCATGCCGGGATTGTAGTCCTTTCCCGCCCGTGAATAATTGAGGCCATAGGCCCATCCAAGGTGGGAATAGCGCTCCCAGTGCGCGCGGACCTTGGCGTTGTCGATGGGATCGGGATTCTCGACACCGTCCTCGAAGGTCTGGGCCCAGTTGAGCTTCAGGTAATCGTCGCCGAACACCCGTATGATGCCGTCGAGCCCATATGCCGCGTTGTAGGAGCCGTCCGTCCCCGCGCGCGATGTCACGATGCCGCCGAAATAGGTGTAGGGATTGAGCACCTGCCTGCGCATGCGGACCACGCCGAAATTCTCGGAGGGCGTCTCCCCCGCCTCCTCGGTCTGCATGTCGAGCACGCCGATGTCCCATTTCCCCACGCGGCCCACCACCCGTGCTCCGCCATATATGGGCACCCGCGCACCGTCCCGTATGCCGATGCGGCGGCTGTGAAAGAGCCTGTTGCGGCCATAGAAACGGAAATCGAAATTGCTCTCCCGCTCCAGGAAAAAGAGGCGCTTCTCCGGAAAGAACAGGGGAAAGCGCGTGAGGTTCACCTGCTGGTCGTCCGCCTCCACCTGGGCGAAATCGGTGTTGTAGGTCAGATCGAGCGTGAGATTGTTCGTGAGACCGTACTTGACATCGACGCCTCCCTCGTAGACCTCGTCACCGGTATCATCGTATGCGGTTCCCTCGTCATTGAGCGAAGTGACACGGCCGACTCCGGCAAGGGCATAGGGAGTGATATAGAGCGGCGTACGGCTCGATATGTTCTCGAAGCGTATGTCATGGGCGCGGGAGGCTTTCAGATGGCTCGAGCGTCCCCAGCGCCGGGTTATGGCCGGGAAGACGTCGAGCTCGTCCTTCCGGGCGATCCATCGCCAGGCGGTGAAACTCATGATCACGACGCCCTCCTCATCCTGGAAGCGCAGACTCGAAAAAGGTATTCGCATCTCGGCGAACCACCCCTCCTTCGTCCGGCTCACCGCCGCATCCCAGAAGGTGTTCCAGCTGGAACTTATTCCGCCGGAAGCCGATCCGCCACCCATCATGTCTCCATAGATCGACTTGTCGATACGGGAACCCGTGGGCGTGGTGATGAATGCGAGGGCGTTCTCGTTGTCGTTGAAGGTGTCCAGCAGAAATCCCACCGAATCGCTGCTGTCCGCGTCGTCATCCCGCTTGTATGTGGTGGCCTGCACGCCATCGGGTTCGCTGTCGAAACAGCGGGCGCCGAAATAGACATACTCGTCGTCATAGGCGATGAGCAGTTCGGTCCTTTCGGATGGACTCTCTCCGAAACGGGGGACCTGCATGACCAGCGGCAGGGGGTCGATCGTCTCCCAGTGCGGCTCGTCCAGAACGCCGTCGATCTGGACTGTCCCCGTGATGCGCGCCGCCGTGATGCAGTCGCCGAAATAATCGGGAACGTCCGGTTCCGCCGGAAGGGATGAAGTCGTGGCCCCGTCCACGGTCACTTTCACAAGGGGGAGCGCGGCTTCTCCGCGGAGATCCGCAGGCACGCGCCAGACGATGCGCCGGTTCTGTCCGGGCGGTGTCGCGGTTCCCGCATGACCGGACAGGCCTTCATCGATGAGCCGCCATGTCCCGCCGCCATCGGGGGAGAATGAAACGGTGACATCCCGGGGAGCATTCCCGGGGAGGGAATAATAGATTACGAGTTCCGTATCGGACGTGCGGTACATCCTGTGCGGCAGGACTTCCTGCGATGTTGCATCCGGTGTGATCGAAAGTAACAATGCCGCAAGCAGGAACACATGAAGAAGATGAGCTCTGGCCATGAACGTTCCGATTCCTGAAAGACGGAAGGAAAACAAGTCAGCGCCGCGCAACCGTCACCGTGACCGGCTCCCTGAAGGAGCGCGCGAGACGCTCGAGAAGATTACGGAACGCATCGTCCGATTCCGGCGGAGGCGCGGCGCCCCTGTTCCAGAGCCCGGCGCTGAGATACGACACGGACCCGTTGTTCGAGGGTTTCAGCTTGACGTGGCACCCCTCGTCCGTTTCGTGTATACCGCGGGCATCCGCCGGATCGAAGATCAGCGCCAGTGAAATGACGCCATACTCCCTGTCGGGTATGCCGCGTAATGCGATATATCCGGCCGCCTCGTCCTTTATAATGGGCAGCCCGGCGAATTTCTGGAGTCCCGGGGCAATGAGCGTCGATCCGGCCCTGTCCAGCGGAACCGTTGCCGTGACACGGTTTTCCATGCGGCCCGCATACAGGTCATAGCGCTCGGAAACGAGCATGTCGCCGTCATCGAGCACGGTGACCAGGGCGCCGGTATGGACTGCTCCCGCATCGAGAGCCTCGTGACGGTATGAGCGTCCGGGGCCG
>CAYNWJ010000003.1:17418-29901 GCA_964400815.1 uncultured bacterium | reverse complement strand
TTCGGAACTGCCGGTGAAGAGGAGAACGCCGCAGAGCCCCGGTTTCGTCCCGATGACGAAAGGGTCGAGCCCCCAGAAGTTCTCGTGGTGATAGGAATCGGGCGGCAGATCGTGAAGCCGGAGGTGCGGATAGCTCTTGGCGAAATAATCGACCACACCGTTATAGGAGCGGTATGCGTTCAGCTCGTTCTCCCAGGCGATGTTGACGCCCAGACGGTACCAGGACTGGAACGACTGTGTCTTCGCGGGATAGGTCATGACGATGCGCCTGGAGGGTTCGTACCACAGTTCCAGTTCGATACGCTCACGGGGTGCGAGATCGACGGTGAAGGCAATGGCCGACGGTTCACCGCCGGGGGTGAAGGCAACTTTCTGGGATGGTATGTCGAGGGGCTCGAAACCGTCCGCGGGCCGTTTCAGGCGGAAGCCGTCAAGCGTGAAACCCGGCGCTGCCCGTTCGATGTCCGCACGGGATATCAGGACCGGTTCTGATATACGGCGCACATCGGATGCATTCTCCACGGTCACCGTGAGCATGGCGCCGAATGTGAGGGGCGCTTCGGTTTCCTGGGCCGCCGCAAGTCTCGGAAGGGCCGCGATGAGACTTGCCGCGAGAAGCGTCACAAGTAACGTTTTTCGAAAATAGTATCGCGCAGAATTCATTGTATCGTCCTTTCGGCTGGGTGGAAACCACAGGATCATTCGAGGGCTTCGAGTTCTTCCGTCAGTTCGGCGAGACGGTCGAGGGCTTCTTTGTTCGCCTCGACCAGCTCGGAAAGTGAAGAAAACACCGGCCACTCAGTGAACCGGTCGATCCCGTAGAAATCCTCCTCGACACGGCGGTTCAGCAGGGTGAGATACCGCGCAGAGGGGCCCGGGTCGAGTGCCCGGACGAGCGAATGCGCCCGGGACATCCGCTGGCGGTACACGGCGAACTGTTCCAGCATGTCACGGATGTAATAGGTCGTCGCCCTTGCTTCTATGTCATTTTTTGAAAGTAATTCGACAATCGTCCTGCCGATGCTCGTGGCGGGAATGCCGACACCGGCGAGGGAACAGATAGTGGGGACGATGTCGATGAGCTCGCTGTAGGATATCCTGGCCCCGCGCCGCACACCCGCGCCCCAGAGTACGCAGGTGGTGATGGATGAATCGGTGAACTGCGGGGGGTGCCAGCCGCTGTCATTCTGGCCGTGATCGCCGAGGATGACAAGCGTGGTTTTTTCGAGGATGCCGAGCCGGTCGAGCCCGCGGACGAATGCGGCCAGAAGGCTGTCGGCGTGGGCGAGGCTCTTACGGTACGGCGACCCGTCGGCCCAGATGTCATAGCGCCACGGGACATCATCGTCCGTCCAGAGGCTCTGCGAACCCGCTCCGCCGGTCCTCTGCAGATGCACGCGCATGAAGGCGGGAACCGGATCGAGCGCCATGAACCCGAGCGCCCGTTCGATGGCGGCGTCATCGGGACCGCTTTCCTGCCATGAATAGTGATACGAGGTGTTGAGACTGCGGTACGACAGCGTATTCGCCACAAAGGCCGTGGTCCTGTCGGGGAAGAACGCCTCCTGGAGATAGACGGTGGAACGGTCGATGAACACTGTGCCCGACATCATGATCGGATTGGGGATGGAGGCGGTGTGGATTTCGGCGTACACGCCCGTCTGCGGATGTGCGGCGGGAGGCAGATAGGTCTTTTCCAGCAGGGCGCCCGTTTCGATCATGCGTTTCATGACGGGAAGATCGACCTTGTCCCAGGTTTTGTACGAGAGGCCGTCGACAACGATGAGCACGACATGCGCGGGAACATCGGCGAATGACACATCGGTCCGCATGTCCTGGGCGTTCGCGGCTGGTTGAACCGGCAGGAACAGGGCCAGAATCAGGAAACAGGCGATGGGAGACAAGGAAAAACCGAATTGTGAGTTCATGGAATCAAGCCCTCCATTTCAGCGGCCTGCGGGAAAAATCTGCGAACATGAACGTCTTCTCACGACTGCATCAGCAGCAGCCGTCCTCGAGCGACCGGATCTTGGCGATCCTCCGGATGTGGCGTTCGCCTTTCGAGAACGGTTCGGCGAGAAATGTCTTTGCTATGGCCACGGCGAGTTTGTCACCGACCACGTTCCCGCCGATGGCCAGAACATTGGCGTCATTGTGGCTTCGCGCCATGGCGGCGGAAAACTCTGTGTGGCAGAGCGCGGCCCGGATTCCGCGCATCTTGTTCGCGGCGATCGAGACACCGATCCCGGTGCTGCAAATGACGATGCCGAGATCCGCGGTCCCGGCGGTCACCAGCCGGCACACCTCACCGGCGAAATCGGGATAATCGACCGAATCAGCATTCTTTGTTCCGCAGTCCATTATTTGCAAACCGGAACCGGACAGTTCTTCGATGAGAACCTCTTTTATCCGGAAACCGGCATGATCGCTTCCAATTGCCACGTTCATGAACAGTTCCTTGTTGCAGTGAAGGTGTATTGGGTGAGCACGGCATTTCACGGGCGGCGCAGGCGATACACGCTCAACGCACGATTGCGCGTGAAACTCCGTTTCGGTATATTCCGGCATGAGGTGGGCGGCGCATGACAAACCGTCCGTCCCGTATCCTGCCGACACTTGTATGATACGCATACGCCGTTGAACAGTCAAGATGAGAAAGGACCGCCCCCGCCCTCGCGGCCTCCTGTGAAGAGCGACCGGTGCGCCATCATGAAAATTGACGAAATGTTTTCGAGCATACAGGGCGAATCGACACGCCAGGGTCTTCCCACGTTTTTCATCAGGACCGCCGGATGCAACCTGCGATGCCGGTATTGCGACACCCCCCATGCTCAAACGGGCGGAGAGGATATCGCCCCGGAAGATATCGTGAAGGCGGCCGCGGCATCCCGCCTGCTCCATGTCTGCATAACCGGCGGGGAGCCCCTTCTGCAAAACGAAACGGTTGAACTCGCCGCTTTGCTGATCGACAACGGCCGCACTGTCTCCATCGAGACCAACGGCACGGTGGACGCCTCCATCCTTCCCGAAAGCTGCCGCAGGGTCATCGACATCAAATGCCCCGGCAGCGGCGAGAACGGCAGGACCCATCCGGAAAACCTGAACACGGTACGCCCCACCGACGAATTCAAATTCGTGATCGGGGACCGCCGGGATTTCGACTATGCGCAGGCGTTTACGGACGATCACGTTCTTCTTTCCCGCTCCACCGTCCTGCTGTCTCCCGTTTCGGGGATGCTCGAACCGGCGGAGCTTGCGGCATGGATGCTCGACGGTTTCCGGGGCGCGCGGCTTAATCTCCAGCTCCACCGTATCATCTGGCCCGGAGAAACCCGCGGACGGTAGCGGGAAACAGGCGGTATGACTGCTTTGGCCGTGTGTCCGCACGATATCTGCTGCGGCCAATATTTTCTTGCTTTTCAGCCGGCCTGTGGACATATTAATCATGTTGACAAGTAGTGATATTCAATAAACTTCGGCGATATATCGAAGAGGGAGGTACATCGTGCCGGACCGTTACCAACTCGATTTCGAAGAACCTTTGAAAAGAATACGCCACAAGATTGCGGAAATGGAATCGTGGACCGATCACGACCCTCAATACGCCGAATCCGAAATACAGCGCCTCGAGGAACAGGAAGTCAAGCTGGCCGGTGAGATATACGGCAATCTCTCGAGCTGGCAGCGTGTACAGATCGCCCGGCACCAGTCCCGCCCCTTCACACTCGATTTCATTGAAATGATGACCACGGATTTCACCGAGCTTCACGGCGACCGGTATGCCGGCGACGATCCCGCCATGACAGCCGGTTTCGCCAGGATGGACACCATCCCCGTGGCCGTCGTCGGCCAGCAGAAGGGCCGTGACAACGAATCGAGGATCGCGCGCAATTTCGGGATGGCGAATCCCGAGGGATACCGGAAGGCGCTTCGAATCATGAAGCTTGCCGAAAAGTTCAAACGCCCCGTACTCGCCTTCATCGACACTCCCGGGGCCTTTCCCGGCATCATGGCGGAAGAACGGGGACAGGGCGAGGCGATCGCCCGAAATCTCATGGAAATGAGCAAACTGCGTGTTCCCATCATTGTGACCATCATTGGCGAGGGCGGCTCCGGCGGGGCTTTGGGAATCGGTGTGGGAGACAGGATCATCATGCTCGAAAACGCCTGGTATTCCGTGATTGCGCCGGAATCCTGCTCCACGATTCTCATGCGCACGTCCGAAAAGAAGGATTATTTTTCCCAGGCGCTCAAACTGACCGCGGAGGAACTGAACAAGCTCGGCATCGTCGATCAGATCATACCCGAGCCACAGGGCGGCGCTCATCTCGACCCCGGTGAAGTCGCTTCCAATTTGAAGAAAGAGCTTCTCGGATCGCTCAAAAAACTCATGAAAACACCACCCGACAAACTGGTCGCTTCCCGGATAGAGAAGTTCAGGAACATGGGGCGCTGGTCGAATCGCTGAGACCTCCCGCCCGCGACGACTCAAGACATGACGAATTCAGCCGATAATACTGATAACGACACGCCGGTGCGTGTACGGTACGCCGACACCGACCAGATGGGCATAGCCTATAACGGCGTCTATCTTACATGGTTCGAGATCGGCCGTACGGAACTGCTCCGCGACTGCGGGCTCACATACCGTGATGTCGAGAAGATGGGATATCATCTCCCGCTCACCGAGGCGGGGGTGAAATATATGAAACCCGCGCGTTACGACGACGTCATACATATACGGACACATGTCGAGAAACAGACCGCGGTGCGCATTCGCTTCGGATATGAGATATCAAGGGAAGACGAAAGGCTGGCGACGGGTTTTACGGAGCACGTGTTCACGGACACATCGCTCAGGCCCACGCGCCCGCCCGACATCCTTTCGGATGTGCACGATTTTTTGAAACGGCGGAAAGGTTCCGCGAAAGACAAGGAACAACACGATGGTTGACAAGGAATTGCTCGACATTCTCGTCTGCCCCGTCTGCAAGGGAGAGCTCGAGTACGACGAAGAAGCAGACATGCTCATATGCCACGAGTCCCGCCTGAAATTTCCGGTCGAGGACGACATTCCGATCATGCTGCCTGACAGGGCGATTTCATTCTAGATTTTTTTCTTGCGTTCGTTCTGTGATGTTGGTTATATTTTTGCTCTTAATGACATGAAAGCAACATGAGGAAATGCCTATAGTCATTCGTTAAGGTTTGTTTGTTTGTGCTGAACAGCAGATGATACTGTCTTCGGACATGCTCGTTATGCGTGGCGACCTTGCGGATGACCGTGTTTCTTCATATTTTGATTATGCGGAAACATTGGCGTGAGGGTGCCGGTCCTCCGCCTTTTTTTTTGATACTACGGGCCAGTTATATATGAAAGACAAATACCTATCGAATATAATAATGACTGCGGTGTTTTTCGTTCTCGCGATGCTCCTCCCGGTCTTGTGGTCCGGTGCTGACGCGGACGTCTCCCTGACATCGTCCACCTCCTCGGAACTGGTACTGACATACTCTCCCGTATTTTCCGGCATCGACACAATTTTCAGCGATGATCGGGCGTATGAGTATTTCAATTTCGAGGACCACTCCTTCGATGAAACACCCGGCGCTCCGGCCATACCCTCGACCTCTATCTATTTCGCCTCACCGGGGACGGACGCTCCCGCTGTCGATGTCAGGGTTGCGGCGACGCACGAGGCCGCAGATGTCACACTGCTTCCCGTTCCCCGTCTCGCGGTCGATGAAACGGGATTGACGGTCGAAGCATACGTCGAGAACCCCGAATATTACGCGTTCAGCGGCTTCAGGCCTGAAACATATGCCTCCCTTGCCGCCTCCTCCCCCTCAGGCGGACTGACGGTCTGGGAACTCAGGCTTCGTCCGCTGCTCTATGACGCCGCGCAGAAGACGGTGCGCCATATAGAACGCGCCGAGATCACCGTAATGCTCCCCTCCGGCGCCGGCGCCTCGGACGGACGGAACCTCCCCCCTCACGTGGTCAACCGTCATGTCTTTTCGAACGGCGGGGCGCGGAAAACCGCCGCAAGGTCCAATCCCTTTGCATCCGGGGAATGGTACCGTGTTACGGTGCGGGAGAATGGCATATACGGTATCAGCGGCTCCGAACTGGGCAAGGCCGGTTTTCCCCTTGACAGCCGCAGTGTGAACGACATCCGGATGTATTACGGCGGCGGCTGGCTCCTCGACGAGGCGCCGCACACTGTCACGACCGATGACTTCAAGGAAATCGCGATAGACATTACGGACCGCGGGAAAGCGGGAATTTTCGACGGCAGCGACACGATCGTTTTCTATGGGGAAAACCTTTCCCGTTTCCATATCAAAAAAGGCAGGCCGCGGCCACGTTTTCAGAATCACCTCTATTCCACGGACAATGTGTTCTGGATTACCCTGTCCCCGGATGGAACCCCGAAGCGCATCCAGTCCTCGGGAGGCAAACCCGACGCCGCTGTTCATACGCGCACGACCTACCGTTTCATCAAGCACCTCGAGGAGGAAAACCACCTGGAACTGGTCAAGGGCGGTTCACAGTGGTATTGGGATGGTATCGTCGGCCAGACCAAGCAGTATTCCTTCAATGCGCCGGGAAGGGTTCCCGGTTCACCATCCTCCTACCGTGTCGGCTTTCTCAACCAGGCTGAAAAAAGAGGCCATATCGCTTATGTGTACGTGAACGACCAGAAGGCGACGCCGCATCAGTTCTCCGATGAAATGGCCTTTGTCGATCATGAATATGACGGCGAACTGAAGACCGAGGGGAACATCATCAATATTGTCCGCAAATATGTCGTCGGCGAAAATGATGTGACCATGCATCTCGACTGGATCGAGATCCAATATGACAGGTCCCTCCTGATGCTTGGGGACTTTTTCGATTTTTTCCATGAATCCGAAACGGGCGGCGCTGCGCAGTTCAGTGTCGGCGACATCATAACCGCATCCACCAATGTCTATGACACCACCGATCCATACACGGTCAGTGAATTCGACGGCGCGGTGTTCGACAGCTCTTCACGAACACTGACTTTCCGTGCGGAACTCCCCGCCGGTCAGCCGGTGCGCTTCACCCTGCACAACCCATCGTCCCTCAAAAAAGTGGTTTCCATCGAGAAAAAGGCCCGGAGCGACCTCCGCAATCCGGACAATGACGAAAACTATATCGTCATCGCGCACACCCGTTTCATGGATGCCGCAAGGAAGCTTGCGGCCTGGCGCTCCCGGGATTCTGCGGTCGATCCCCTCGTGACCAAAGCGGTCGATACGCGGGACATCTACGACGAGTTCAACTGGGGTGTTTTCGATCCGGTCGCGATCAGGGATTATTTCAAGTTTATCTGGGAAAACGGCGATCCGGACCGTAATTATTACAACTGCATCATCGGCGACACCACCTACAAATACAAAAACCTCACCGAAAGCCAGAAGGGCAGGAATTTCGTTCCGACCTATTCGGGCATCGACCAGAACTGGGCGATTACCACGGACGACTTCTTCTCCTGGTTCGACGACCACAGGCTCGCCGCCTTCGCGTCCGGCAGATTGTGCGTCAACAACGCTGAAACCGCCGACGCGGTCGTGGACAAGATCATCGAATATGAAAAGAATCCCGTTCCAGGCCTCTGGCACAACAATCTGATGCTCATAGCCGACGACGATCTCCGCAGCAACGGCGTGGGGCAGGAAATCATCCACAGCAATCAGGTCGAGGACCTGGATGTTACGGGCTGCATTCCCAATTCCATCGAACGCACGAAACTGATGATGATCGAGTATCCCCTCAAGAACTTTCAGAAGCCGGATGTTACCGAAGCTCTGTTCTCGGCCATTCAAGAAGGGCGGATCATCGTCAACTTCGTCGGCCACGGAAACAGCGACCTGCTCGCCCACGAGCACATCCTGGTCAGCTCCCGTGACCTGGAGCGTTTCACCAACGGCGCCAAACTTCCCCTCTTCCTTGTTTTTTCGTGCAGTGTGGGCAATTTCGTCCAGCTCGACAGCGAATCGCTGTCAGAGAAGGTCCACAATATTCGGGACGGCGGCTTCATGGGGGTGATTTCCGCGACTGTCGAGACCTACAGCGTCCCCAATTTCCAGCTCAATGTCGCCTATTACGAGAACCTCTTCGACCGTGCGAAGAATCCGGAACACCGTATCGGTCATGCCCTGCTTCTCGCCAAACGGGACATTTTGAAATCGAATTCCAACCGCTTCGTCCTCTTCGGTGATCCCGCGTCGCGCCTCATGATCCCGCGTTTCGATGTGGCGGTGGCGGACGTCGATTCGGTCGACCGTCTGCAGAAACTGGATCTCACGGGGGATATCAGAAGGAACGGCGCGAACCTTCCCTATTCGGGGACACTCTTCGTACGGGCCCGCGGACCACGCATTCACAAGGTCTACCATACGATCAGCAACCTTCGCCGCATCGAATACACCCAGCCGGGCAAGATGTTCTTCTTCGGCGAGCAGCCGCTGTCCGGCGATTCCTTCGCCTCCTCTTTCGTCATTCCCAAGGACGTACCCTCGGAGGGGTCGGAAACCTCCGTACTCTTTTTCGCAACCGGCGGAGAGAATGAGGCGAATGGCGTTCTCTACGATTTCGCGGTCGGAGGCCTGGACAGGAACGCGCCCGACGACCGGTCCGGTCCGGACATCCAGATCGCTTTCGACGGCAAAGTCTATGACGACGGTGACTATATCAGCCGCCAGCCGCGGCTTACCGCCACCTTCACCGATCCATCGGGCATCAACACATTCGGCAACCGCGGCCACAATGTCACCCTCGTGATCGATGGAAAGGAAATCGTCATCCTCACCGACGCATGCAAATCCATCGGCTCGTACACATCGACAACAGTCGACTACACCCTCCCCATTCTCACGCCCGGGGAGCATGAACTGGAATTGAACGCATACGACACCTATAACAACGCCGCGCGAAAACAGGTCACGGTGAATGTGGTCGGCTCGGAAACGGGCGATGTGGCCATCATGAACCTCCTCAACCATCCCAATCCGATGGGAAAGGACGGAACAACATTCACCTTCAATCTCACCGACGACACCAGATCGGCCGAAATCAAAATATTCTCCCAGTCCGGACGACTTGTCGATTCGATACGGGCGTCGGCGGGCTATGGGTTCAATACCGTTTTCTGGAAACCGCCGTTCCAGATCGCCAACGGTGTCTATTTCTACAAGCTCACGGTGAAAAGCGTCAATGGAAGATCGGCTTCGAAGATAGAAAAACTTGTTGTAATGAAATAACATCACCCTCAGGAGGGAAACCATGAAACAGGTATTCATCACCGCTCTCATCGCGTCTCTGTGCGCGTTCGGCGCGGGTGAAACCGCCCACGCGACGAACGAAAGCCAGGCGGCTGTGCTCGACCTTCTGATCGAGCCCGGAGCGAAACAGGCGGGTATGGGCGAGGCATATTCCGCCGTCGCCGACGACGCCTCCGCAGGCTACTACAACCCGGCGGGACTGGCGTTCCAGGACCGGAACGTGAAAAATCTCCAGTTCATGCACACGAACTGGCTGCCGTCGCTTGCCGACGACATGTACTACGAGTTCCTCGGCTATTCCCAGTACGCCGAGGGCTGGGGGAATTTCGCGTTCAACGTTGTCTATTTCAACATGGGCGAACAGGCGCGGACCACGTCGATCTCCTCGGAGGTGATCGGCAAGTTCCAGTCCTTCAATCTCATCGCTTCCGGTTCCTACGGCGCGACGATGACCGACAACCTTTCCCTGGGCCTCACCCTCAAGTTCATCTATTCAAAGCTCGCCGACGTGGGCCAGGAGATGGAAAAAGGCAAGGGCATCGGCACGAGTTTCGCCCTTGATTTCGGCGCCATGTACAAAACGCCGGTCGAAGGGCTCACCCTCTCGGCCGTCATGCACAACCTCGGCCCGAAAATCTCCTATATCGACGTTACCCAGGCGGACCCGCTTCCCCTCAACATGGTCTTCGGCGCCGCTTATGTGCCCATCGAGAGCGAATTCAACAAGCTCACCCTCGTGCTCGACATCTACAAACCGCTCGTGCGTCGCCACGGTTCGCCGGTGGAAGCTCTCTACAAGGGCTGGTACGACGAGGACAACGAGTTCGAGCAGATCGATTTCAAGGTCGGCTCCGAATACGTCTACAACAACTTCGTCGCCCTCCGCGCGGGCTATTCCTATGACAAGGACGGCGAGCTCCAGAGCCCCACGTTCGGTTTCGGCATCATCTGGGACCGTCTGAACGTGGACATCGCATATTACGGCGCGCGGGACAACCCGATGCAGGATTCGACACGGTTCAGTATCGCCTATAATTTCTAATACAACAAACAGCTCAGATTTTCGACAGGATACCAGGTGAAGCATTTCCTTTCAGCGATCTCGGCGGCCCTTCTGATGACGGCGGCCATGACAACGGCATCCGCGCGTGAATACCGCGTCCTCGCCGTTCGGGTCGATTTTCCGTACGAAGATCCCGACCACGACACCACCTCGGGCCGCGGGACCTTCGATCTCCGTGATTTCGACGATCCGGCGAATGCCGCTCTCAGGGACCAGTACGCCAATCCCTGGGACATTCCGCCCCATGACAGGACCTATTTCCAGAATCATCTGACGGCGCTGAACAACTACTGGACCACCGTCTCCGAAGGCCGTGTGACCATCAGGGCCGATGTCTGGCCGCGCGATCCGGACGGCGCCTACACCATGTCGAAGATCTTCTACAAGTACGGCAACGGGCGCACGAAGGAGCAGACCTACGAGAAGCTCGTGCTCCTTCTCGAAGAGGCGCTTCTCGCCTGCAAGGCGGTCGAGGGCGCGTCAATCGACTTTTCGGCATACGACACGTTCATGGTCATCCACGCGGGTATCGGCTCGGAGACATCGGGCATGCTCAACGACATCCCCTCGGCCTACATATCGATCGATGACATGGAAACCTGGATCGGCGGTCCCCTCGTGATCGACGGTACGATGATCGACAACGGTCTCATCGTCCCCGAGATGACCGCGGCCAACGGCATCGGCGGCCTCAACGGCATCATGGCCCAGATGTTCGGCCACCGTCTCGGCCTCCCGTCCATGTCCAACAACGAGGACGGCCTCCCCGCAGCAGGCGGCTGGTGTCTCATGGACACGGGCGCGATGTCATACGGCGCCCGGACGCGGGGGTTCATTCCCACCCATCCCTGCGCCTGGTCGAAAATCGAGCTCGGCTGGATCGATCCGGTGACCGTCACATCCGACACCACCCTCGATGTGGCCGCGACACACAGGGACATCGGCCTTCCCCGCGCCGTGAAGGTCCCCGTGACCGCGGACGAATATTTCCTCATCGAGAACCGCAATCGCTATTACGCCGACCGCGACTCCCTCCCTCCGGGCATCACCTTCTCGCGGCAGGACAGTTCCGGCGTCTGGATGAGCGTGGAGCACTACGATTCCTATATCCCCGGTTCAGGCATTCTCATCTGGCGCATCAACGATGCCATCATCCGGGAGAAGCGGGCCGCCGGCGAGATCAACGACGACATCCATCGACGGGGCATCGACCTGATGGAGGCGGACGGCCGCGAGGACATCGGCGCTTATGTGGGTTTCGGAGATTCCCGTGTCGAGTACACCGAGGGCCACGACGACGATACCTACAAGCTCTCCGTGGAGAACAGGATCGATCCGAACTCGCGCCCCGATTCCGACAGCATGTGGGGCGGCGAAACGGGCATCGTGATCGAGGTCCTTTCCGATGTCGATGACGTGATGCGCGTGAAGATCCATTTCCAGTACAGCATGAAGGGATTCCCGCTGCACATTGGTGAAAAAAATGATATGACGGTGTTCGACCTCGATTTCGATGGGATCGACGATTTCATCGTTTCGGGCGCGGACACGGCGGCGATCATCGGCGCGGACGGGTCGATCATGGGAGCATTTCCCTCGCTCGCCCATCCCCCCGTCCTGTCATCTGATGGTGTCTTCGCCGTCCCGTACCGTAACGAAATACAATTTTACACCCTTGCGGACGGCGGTCTCGTTCCGGGCCCGGAGACGATCATCGACTTTTTCATGGGCGGTTTCCGTTTCCATCCACCCTTCTTCTGGACGGAACAGGCGGGCGAACAGGTGCTGGTGCATCCGATGCGAGTTTTCGATTCCGGCGGGATGACCACCGAAGAACGTCTGCGGTTCCAGTCCCACAACGGGAGCATCATGCGGTTCGCCGCCCTGCCTGACACCTCCGTCATCATCTCCACGGCGTCTATCGGCGGGACCGTCGCCGCCGTGGACGACGCCGGCAATCTGTATGTCGATCCCCCGGCCACGGAAAACACCACGATGAACCCCATCCCTCTTCCTCCGGGTGTGGTGTACGGCCCCGTCATGGCGGACCTCGACCGCGACGACGACCATGAAACCGTGGTGATCGCCGGGAAAAGCCTCATGATAGT
>CAYNWJ010000003.1:6356-17408 GCA_964400815.1 uncultured bacterium | reverse complement strand
AGTTGCGTCCGACGGATCGCGTTCAACAGCCTGGCTGCCCGGCGAGCCTGTCGGCGTACCGGCCGTGGGCGACATCAATCACGACGGTTACCCGGAAATCGTGGTCGCCGTTGAGGACGCCGTGTACGCCTATCGTGAGGACGGTGTGCCGGTGGACGGTTTCCCCTATTCCATACCGCCCGGCGATCCGGATGAATCGATCCTCTTCACCCCGAACATAGCCGATATCGACGGCAACGGGTACCAGGATATCATGTTGCTCACATCAAACCAGCGCCTTCTTTCGTTCGCTCCCGACGGTTCCCAGACACGCGCGTTTCCCAAGGCCCTGCCCGGATCGCCCAAACAGACCCCGATGCCCTTCGTCTATACAGCCGATGACAGCGTGGCGGTTGCGTGGATCGATGAGAAGGACCATTCACTGCGGGTGTTCAAGCTCGGCGACACGGCATCGGGCGATGGTTTCGTCTGGCTCGGCGCACGGGGCGACGCCTCTTTTTCTGCGGCGCTTGCGAACAGCTCCATACCCGCGAACGTCACGACGACGGCTCCGTTCGAGGCCTATTGTTATCCCAATCCGATCACCGGCGGCGAAGGCACGTTCCGGTTCGTCCCGGAAGCCCCGACGGACTGTACGATCGAACTCTACACCGCCGACGGCCTCCGGGTGTTCGAGCATCATGTTCCCCGAAGCGCCATAACCCCCGGCGTCCCGAACGAGGTGCGGCTGGACGCTTCCCGGCTTGCGAGCGGGCTCTATATCGCGAAATTCACGACACGGACCAGATCGGTCTTTTACAAGGTTGGTGTACTCAAGTGACACGGTATAAACTGAACATGCTTGCGGCGGTCATTCTTGCCGTGACAGCCGCTTTTGTGCCCGCCCGCGCCCAGAATCCGTCCAATCTGGAATGGCGGACCTGGAAAGGGGAGCATTTCGACCTGTACTATCCCGTGGGGCAGGAAATGACCGCCTTCGAGGCCCTCGAAGTGGCCCGGAAGGTCCGTGAACCCCTCGAGAAGATGTACGGCCCGGTCGACGGCAAGGTCGCCATCGTGGTGAAGGATACAGAGGATTTCGCGTCGGGCGGGGCCTTCTTCTATGACAACAAGATCGAGATATCGGCCACCAACCTGGATTTCGGTTTCAGGAGCTACGGCGACTGGCTGTGGAACGTGGTGACCCACGAATTGAGCCATATCTATTCCATACGCCCCGCCATGAAGGCGCCGCGATGGCTGCCCATGGCCTATTACCAGCACATCGACTACCAGGAGGAGAAACGCGAGGATGTCCTTGTGGGCTATCCGAACATCATCGCCTCCTATCCCATTCCCATGTTCAATGTACCCGGCTGGCTCGCCGAGGGCGCCGCACAGTACAACGCGCGCGGAGCGAAATACGACCGCTGGGACGCCCACCGGGACATGATCGTCCGCCAGGCATCCCTGAACGACGGCATGCTCTCACTCACGGAAATGACAGCCTTCAACTGGACGGGCCGCGAGAACGAGATGGTGTACAATCACGGATACGCCCTCATCCGATACATCGGGGAGCGTTACGGGGATGATGCAATATCCGGGCTCATGCACGCCATGGGAGACCCCGCCGCCCTCACATTCGACGCCGCCTGCGAACGGGTCCTCGGCACATCGCAGGAGCAGTTGTATGACGAATGGATCGCATCGCTGAAATCCCGCTATGAGGCGCTTCGTGACTCACTGGGGACCCGTGTCGAGGGCAGGCCCTTCCGCACGGCCGGCTATGTAAACGGTTTCCCCAGCTGGTCGCCCGATGGTTCCCGGCTGGCGTATGTCTCGAACAAGGGACAGGACTATGGCATCACCGCCTGTTTCATCGCCGACCTCTCCCCCGGCGGCTGGCAGTGGGAGGACAAGGATGAGGATGAAGAGAAACAGCGGGAAAAACTCGAAAAGTCCCTTGCCGGGATCGAAGACCCCGTAAAAAGAGAGGAAGCGCGTCAGGCTTCCGAGGGTGCCTTCGACATCGCCCTGGCGGGAGGCATCCAGACAGCGCCGGTCTGGCTCGACGAATGGAACATCCTCTACAACAGGCGCATGCCCTCCGACCGGTACGGCTCACACTGGTGGGACATCTACCGGTATGTCATCAACCGCGAAGATCCCCGTGAGGGAACGCGCACACGAATATCGCACAGCCTCCGGAGCACCTATCCCGATCTTTCGCCGGACATGCGCAAACTCGTGTTCGTGCGCAATGGAGCGGGCCGCAACAACCTCTTCGTCATGGACCGCGACGACAACTCCCTGACGCAGCTTACCCACTACGACGACGGAACCCGCGTCTACCGTCCACGCTGGTCGCCCGACGGCTCGAAGATAGCCTTCACCGTCCACCGCAGGAATACGGTGAATATCGCGACCATAAACGCCGATGGCACCGGTTTCGCCTGCGTTGTGGCCTCGTCCGGCCAGGACCGCGATCCCGACTGGACCAACGACAGCTCATCGATCGTATTCTCGTCGGATGTCACCGGCATTCCGAACCTCTACCGCCTGTCGATGGAGGACGGTGCGGTGTATCGGCTGACCAACGTGATCGGCGGCGCCTTCCAGCCCGCGGTCTCACCGGGGGATTCCACCATCGCGTTTTCCTATTACAGCAAGGACGGCTATGAAATCCGTCTCCTGTCCATGGGAGACGAAACACCGGTGCCCGATTCCTCCGTCTTCCACGGCGCCCGCACATTGGCCCGGGCGGAGAGCACCCCCGCCGACTGGCCCGTCGATGAATCCGAACGCTACCGCATGGAGACGCTCGATTTCTCGTTCATGCCCCTGATCCGCAACGACCAGGGCAACCTGAAACTGGGGACCTATGTGGTCAAGAACGAAATGGTCGACCAGGGGACCTTCCTTTTCGCGGGGGCCATCTCACCCACCAATCGCGAAACCGATCTGTTCGCCCGGTTCACCTATCGCCGTTTCATTCCCGATGTGTTCGTGGAAATGTACCGCCTGACGAGGAATGTGGAGCGGGACGAGAACTTCATGGAGGAATACGGCACGGTTATCCGCAAGCGCGTCTACGACCTCAATGAGATAGACTTCGGCGTCCGCTACACCCACCGGGACCAGCACGAGTTCGAGAGCCGCCTCATCTACAGCCAGTACAACGCCAAGATCGAATACACCCACTTCCTGACCGGCCCGCAGCTCCATAAACCGTATTATACCTATTCACGCGGGTTCGACTGGGAGTTCTCATACCGCTATGACCGATACATGCGAACAATCGACGAGGTCATAAATCCCCGCGGCGGACGAAAGGTTCACTTCCGCTATGACCGTGTCCTGAACTTCTTCCTCGACGATTTCGAATACGTGGGCTTTCTGCGTGAGAAATACAAACGCTATCCCTACAGCCGCTTCTATCTCAACTGGCAGGAGCGCATCCCCGTGCCGCACACGGAAAAACACACCCTCTGCCTGCGTGGCATGTTCAACATCATCGACCGCCAGGTTGACGATTTCTATGAGAATCAGCTGGGCGGCCCGTCACAGATGCGCGGATACACCTTCTACAGCCTCAGCGGCAGGAAGAATGTCATGGCCCAGGCGCTCTACCGATTCCCCGCCTGGCGTGACATCAGGAAAAAGTTCGGCCCCTGGCACCTGAACAACATCTACATGTCCCTGTTCTCCGACATCGGGCGCGCCTGGAACAAGCGCGAGCTGAACTGGTCGACGGAGGGTTTCAAGCGCGATGGCGGCGCTGAACTCCGTATCGACCTGACCTCCTTCTACAACTTCCCGACCATGCTGGAATTTTCTGCGGCATATGGTCCGGATGACACGTGGATACGCCATTTCGACGAGGAAACATCGAAAACGTACTGGAAAAAGGACGAACAGGACCCCTGGAAATTTTATTTTTCCGTCCTCTTCGGCTTCATGTGATGAGGGATATTCCCTGTCATGGCCGACACAACGACGACAAGAGAAATTCATATGAAATGCTCACGAATCACAAGGAGAGGTACATGAACGTACATCGGATGACATGCGCGGCGGCATGCGTGCTCCTGCTTTTCGCCTTCACCGCAGTCTCACATGCAACGGAAACCGCATCGAACGGCGCCGGCGGTGATGAAACCCTCATCCTCCATCCCGTATCCTTTCCCGACATCGCGGACCGCGCCGGTGACGACGCAGCCCTGAACGGCACCCGCTATGCCGGCGCCACCACAACCGCACCGCCGAGCAGCGCCTTCAGTGGAGGTGACGACGGCGGCCGGGTCAAGCGCAAGAGCACGCGTAAGGCCTTTTTCCTGTCATTCCTTCTTCCCGGACTTGGCGAGACCTATGTGGGTGCGAAACGGGGCTTCATCAACATGGGCGTTGAGGCCATCGCCTGGTGGCTGTATCTGTCGAACACCAATGAGGGAAACGACCTGGAAGACGAATACCAGGATTTCGCGAACACCTATTGGCACTACACCGACACGACGGACTCACAGGGTGAGCCGCTCGATTTCAACTATTACAAATGGCTCCAGTACCACTTCCGCGAGGTGGGGCTCCCGGACGATGTCGATCCAAACGACCACGCCACCATCAATGAACAGCTCGAAACCACCGTGCAGCGTTCACGCTCCTCGATATTCGGGCATTCGGTCCATCATCTTCCCTCGACGAAAACGCAGCAGTACTATGAGATGATCGGCAAGTATCCCCAGTTCGTCTATGGCTGGGAGGACATCGACGACGAGGTGAACGGTGTTCCCATCAATCCCACCATCAGGGACGAGAACGGTAACATAAACTACGAGGAAGCGCTCCAGAACATCAAATCGCCCCTGCGCGAAGAATACGAGACCCTGCGCGACGAATCGAACGACAAACTCAAGGCCGGACAGCGGGGCATCCACCTCATGATCCTGAACCGCGTCTTCTCAGGCATCCAGGCAGCCCGGCTCGCCTATAAACACAACAAGCGTCTCGAATCGGAACTGAGCACACTTGACATTCATTTTACCGAACGCTATATCATCGACAACCGCGTTCCGATGGTCATTCTGACCAAGAAACTGAAGTAAATCCGTAAAGACGGGAATACCATCGTGCAGTTCTTCTTTACACACAGGCGGTTCCGCGCGCCGATGATGTTCGCGCTTGCGCTCCTTCTGGCTTCCCTGTCCATGACGGTCTCCGTGCGGCCCTGTCATGCGGAAGAGGGAAAGGACAGGTTCCAGGCGTTCATCATGTCCTTCCTCGTGCCCGGCCTCGGACAGTACTACACGGGAGCGCCGGGATACGCAAAACTGTTCATCGCATCGGAACTTGCTCTTTGGGGAGGGTATTTTTATAATACTGCAATGAAGGATGCTTCGAGAAATGATTATTTCTCCCATGCGGCCCTTCATGCCGGTATAAACCCCGAGGGGCGGGGAACGTCATATCTGAACGCGATCGGCGCCTATGACTCGTCCTATGAATACAACCAGCGCCGCCTGCAGATGTCTTTCAATCCGGTGCTCTACGCTGGGGCCCTGTCGTGGGAGTGGGATTCGCCGGAAAGCAGGATACGTTTCAAAAGTCTGCGCGAACGGGAACTCGATTACGAAAACAACGTAAAATTCTGCATAGCAGGTGTTGTTCTCAACCATTTTCTTTCTGCGCTCCATGCGGCAAAGCATGTGCGTGACATGGACCACCCGCAATCCGCTGTGAGCGTTCGTGTGCTCGATCAGGGGCTTGCGGCGACGTTTCAAAGGAGGTTCTGAGCCCGTTGAAACGAATCATAACGACAGTGTTTCTCGCCTGCGCCGCGTTGTTGGGTGCAACCGGAGAAACTGATGCCCAGTATTTCGGAAAGAACAAGGTAAACTACACCTCGTTCGACTGGAAATACATCAGCACCGAGAACTTCGACGTGTATTACACCGAGGGCGGCTATGAGCCAGCCATCATCGCGGCGGAAATCGCCGAGGATTCGTACCGCCGCCTTTCGGACCATTGGGACTACAGCCCGAAGAACCATATTCCTCTCATTATCTACAACTCCCACAACGATTTCAGCCAGACGAACGTCATCCTCGAACCACTGGGAGAAGGCACGGGCGGCTTCACCGAGATATTCAAGAACCGCGTGGTCATCCCCTGGGAAGGATCACTGGCCAAGTTCCGCCATGTCATCCATCATGAATTGACCCATGCCATGTATTTCGACATGCTCTACGGCGGTGTCATGGAGTCCATCGTGGGGCGTGAATACCTGTTTCAGCTCCCCCTGTGGTTCGCCGAGGGGCTCGCTGAACACGAAAGTCAGTACTGGGGCACCGAAGGCGACATGATCGTCCGCGACGGCATCATCACCGGCTATCTCCCCCAGATACAGAACATCTATGGCGGATATTTGGTCTACAAGGGCGGCGAATCCTTCTTCAAGTTCCTCCAGGAGGAGCACGGGAGCGATGAACGCTGGGTGGCGGGCGAACTGCTTGCGAACCTCTCCAAAACCAAGAACATCGAAAAGACATTCAAGTCCGTTTTCGGAAAGAGCATAGAGGACCTCTCGAAGGAATGGCACCGCTACCTCCGTTCCGACCACTGGCCCGAGGTCGCCGGCCGTGAGATTCCCGACGATTTCGCGTCGCGCCTCACCGATCACCGGGAGCTCGAGAATTATCTGAATATGAATCCCGCCGTCAATCCCACCGGCGACCGCATCGCCTTCCTGACCGACCGGAACGGCTACAAGGAAGTCATGCTCATGAGCGCCATCGACGGCAAGATCATCGACACCGTCGTGCGTGGCGAAAAGGCCGGAGAATACGAGGAAATGCACTGGCTGCGCGGCGGTCTGACCTGGTCGCCCGACGGCTCCATGATCGCCTTCGCGGCAAAGGCGGGCGAAAAGGACGCCATCCATATCAGCAAGGCCGACGAGCATGGCTACAACAAACTCATCGTCCCCGACATGGACGCGGTCTATTCCCCCGACTGGTCGCCCGACGGTTCCCGGATCCTGTTCAGCGGGATCATGGACGGCCGGCTTGACCTCTTTACGGTTGATATCGAAACCCTCGAATACATCCGCCTCACAAACGACCTTTTCGACGAGGCCGACGCCCGCTGGTCGCCCGACGGCTCAAAAATCGTGTTTTCCTCCGACCGTCTCGAATCCCCCTTCGAATACCGTATCGACGCCATGCAGGGAAACTATGACATTTTCACCATGAACGCGGACGGCACGGATGTCCGGCGCATTACGACCAATCCCTTCAACGATGGATCGCCCGACTGGTCGCCCGACGGCACAAAGATCGTGTTCACATCCGACAGGAACGGCATCACAAACCTGTATTATGTCGATCTCGAGAAGATGACGGTCACACCGCTCACGAACCTCCTCACCGGCGCATCGTCCCCGTTCTGGTCGCCCGACGGTTCCAAGATCGCCTTCACCTCCTTCAAGGAGGGCGGCTGGGACATATTCCTCCTGAAACGTCCCCTGCGCAGGAACATGGAACTCGAGAACGTCACCCCCACGGCCTATCGAAGTGGATCATTGCTGGCCATGAACAGCGGCGGGGAAGACGATTCCCCCGTCATCCTGAAAAATGACGGCAGCGGATCGGTGCTTGCGGTGGAAGAGCTCGATCCCAGTCCCTACGGTCTCAAATTCTCTCCCGACATGTTCAACGCCTTCGCCAGCTACAACACCTTTTACGGGCTTGGCGGCATGGGACAGCTCTCCCTTTCCGACATCATGGGGAACCACCGCCTGAACCTCGGCGCGAATCTCATGTACACCCTCGAGGAAAGCGACCTCTATTTCTCATATTTCAATCTGAAACGCCAGACCAATTTCGGATTCTCGGCGTTCCACTACAAAACATATTACCGTTCTTACAACTGGAGCATATTCAGCGACCGGGTCTATGGCGGCTCCCTGTTCCTCTCCCATCCATTCTCGAAATTCTCGCGCCAGGACCTGACCCTGAATTACATCCGCCTTCAGCGTGATTCCTATCAGATCCGAAATTTCAGCTACTATTACTACACGCCGACCATCGTTTCCCATACCAAGCTGGACGGCGTCTCCACGATGACCCTCGAAACCGAGTTCGTGAACGACACCACGCTCTGGGGATACACCGGCCCGATGACCGGCAGCAGGTACCGTATCAACATGGAATACGGTCCGTCCATTTCCATGTCCGATTTTTCCTTCACCACGTTCGAGATCGATTATCGCAAATATCTCCGTTACGCGCGGAAATACAACTTCGTTCTCAGGTTCGCCGGCGGCGCGAGCCTGGGCGATGATCCCCGGCTCTTTTTCCTCGGAGGCACCGAGAACTGGCTGAACGCCCGCATCAGCAGCATTCCCGGCGAGCTCGAATCGATGCAGGACCTCTTCTTCGCCCGCTACCCCTTCCCGCTCCGGGGATACAAGTACTATGACCTCTACGGTCAGCGTTATTTCCTGACGAATTTCGAGTTCCGTTTCCCGTTCATCGACTATCTCGCTTTCGGATGGCCGATCCCGCTTGTGCTTGGCAATATCAAGGGCGTCCTCTTTACGGACATCGGCTCCGCATGGTACAAGCCGTCAGGATACGATCCGGATACCGGCGAGGTGCTCTATGACACCAGCTTCCACGGAGCGACACAGCAGGCCGGAACATTCATGCTCGACGACATAAAAATGAGCTGGGGGGTCGGCGTACGCATGAACCTGGGTGTCGCCGTCCTCCGTTTCGACACCGCCTGGCGGACGAATCTGGACAAGCAGGAGCCGAAACCCGTTTTCAGCATTTCGCTCGGACCGGATTTTTGACGGATATTTTTAAATTTCATCATCTTTCTGTTGACTGCGTTCATAAAAAATTGTATCTTATCGCCAGTTGAAAAAGCGGGGTAGTAGCTCAGTTTGGTTAGAGTATCGGCCTGTCACGCCGAGGGTCGCGAGTTCGAGTCTCGTCTACCCCGCCATATATTGAAAAAGACCTGTGTCCTTGGTGACACGGGTCTTTTTTTCGTGGTGACAAAGACGATGGGAAACGAGCTGCTTTTAAGATTGAATGTGCCGGTCACAATACGGGCGATGCCGGTGCGCACAATCGCTTGCATGTGTGCGGATGGGGAGGTATATTCTCCGGACGGGAACAAATACATCCGACACGGGAGTACGAACCATGGCCTTTGGAATAAAACGGGAACTGCTGACCACCCCCCTGGCGGGCATCATATATCTTCTTCTCATCACCATCGGGGTGTCGAGCGTCATGCCGTTCTACAGCAACGGCAGACGGATGGAACCGTGGCATGGCATTGAGACGATGTATAAGGGGGAAGCCAAACCCACATTCCCATTCGCGGGCCCGGGACCGGAACACATCACGGAGATGGAAGCGCCGGAGACTGAAGGCTCCAGTCCCCTGTTCATGATACCCGCGAACATCGGCGGTTTGGTGGGGATACCGCCGTATACGTCCGCTCTGCTGGCAATGCTGGGGATATATATATTGTTCAAGGTTGTTCTCAATGGTTTCGAGCTGCCGTTCGACCGGGTGAAGGAGAATGTCAAGGCCCTCGCGTTCGACAGGAGTATTTCCAATGATGCGTTGATCTCCCGCCACAATACACTCCGTATCCAGGCATTGCTCATCAGCCTGGCTGTGGCGACCGCGGTCATGCTGCCGGTGCCGGCTTTCGTGTATTATAACGAGGCCGGGAAAACGGTTCTGAATTGGGGCGGTCTGTTCGCTCCGTTCAGAGTTGGCATGATACTGTTTTTCATGGCGTTCGCGGTCAAGCACTCCTTCGGAACACGACCGGCGCTGAACGAGCTCCTCGACCGTCGCTGCCCACAGTGTTTCAGGATGGATACCATGTCGGTGGTGGCATCCGACCTCCTGAACTCCGAAGAGATGACCATGAACAAGTACAACCAGTATTCCAATGGCCGGAGAGTCAAGACGGGTTCGTACGATTTCACCCGCAACAGGTACGAAATGAAAGTGCAGTGTTCCGAATGCGGATACTGGTTCACGTACAGGACGACGATCGACGAAAACGAAAAATGACGGGCGCGCTGGTTTCCCGGTTTTGCTCCTTCATCCGTGAGAGGTGTCACACGGACAGCGCGGTCGGACCGCCGGAAGCTCACGCTCACAGACCGGTGATTTGGTGGATAACCCGGGTACGAATAGAGCCCCACGGCATTCCGCCGTCAGGCTGTTTCTAAGACTTCTTGCACCGTATCCAATCCACTGCCGCCCGGCGCATCACTGCGGCTCACCATTTCACCGTTCACCATCGAAAGAAGCCGCATGCCATGAAATACCTCGCCGCCACCCTCCTGCTCCTGATCGTGTTTCCTGCGGACGTCCGCTGCGACGATGCGCTGATCGGCCCCTCCGAAGTTTCCATCGGCAACTACGGCATGGCGAAGCTGGGTGCCGGCACTGTCAACGGACAGGCAGCCGTGTTCACGGGCCTCGGCGCGGGATGGACATTCAACCGCTCCGCGACCGTCGGTTTCGCGGTGTACGGTCTCGCCGCGGACATCGACGCCCCGGCCGAGGCAAAACGGGTCTATGGGCGTGGCAACCTGGAGATAGACATCTCATATGCCGGTCTCGAGTGGGGGTATGTTCATAATCTGGGAAGCAGTGCGCATCTGTCGGTGACGGCGCTGATCGGGGCGGGACGCGTGGCGTTGCGTGACGAGAGCGCTTCGAACGAGCGAGACGATTTCGACAGAAGCGATGAAATATTCATTGCCGAGCCGTCACTGAACGCCGAACTAAACATCACCTCCTGGCTCAGGGGGATTGCAGGCGTGTCGTACCGCGCCGCCTTCGACCTTTCCATCGCAGGCCTCGACGACAGCGATATGAGCGGACCTGCCGGGATGCTGGCTGTCAGGTTCGGGAAATTCTGACACCGAAAAATTCGTTTCACAAACTCAAGGTTTCCCCGTAATGTTCCGATATGATGAATGTATGGAGAATTGTATGTCATACGACAAAAACAAGGTATTCGGCGATGTAT
>CAYNWJ010000003.1:3086-6346 GCA_964400815.1 uncultured bacterium | reverse complement strand
AATCATGTCGATTGCACACCTCTGATGAGCGTGTATTTCAATCCCATAAACAGGACTTCCAGGATGTCTGAGAAGGAACGCCTCCCCATCCTCGAGGGTCTCAGTGAAGAACAATTCGAAAAAATACTCTCCGTCTGCAACCGCGTTTATCTTTCGACAGGCGATGTGTTGGTGGCGGAGGGCCAGCCCTCGACCGATATGTTCATACTCACAGACGGTCAACTGATCGTTTCCCTCTGGGGAAAGGAAATCAATCACATCTTTCCCGTATCCCCCGTCGGCGAGATGGGGCTCTTCACCGGCGAGCTCAGATCGGCCTCCGTCATTGCGCGCTCGGAATGCACCCTGCTTCGCATAACGAAAGACGATCTGTTCGATCTCTTCGCAAACGACAAGGACCTCCATATCCAGTTCATGCTCGGCATGCTCATCGATCTTTCCGACAAGCTCCGTCTCACGAATGAGGCTATCGCGAAACTGAAGGCGAAAGCCTCCCGTAAATGACAACTGCCATCCCTCCGGTCATAATCTCGAAACTGATCTCACGCACATCCCTCATCCACGGTTTCCATCCGACAGGAACGTGATGAATACGGCAATCCTCCCAAAACCCATCGGAAAATACACATAAGTTTCTATAATGTATGGCATTACATCCAACATACAAGTAAGAAATGATTCTTTGAACAATTGATAAAACCGCTTGTAACCGATGCCGGCGACGAGGGAAGAATGCTGATTGACCGTAAGCCGTTTGAACCATGATTAATGGGATGAAAGGATTGACATGATTGTTATCGTGGTTCATACGGTAATCCTCATAATCCCGGTTCAGCAATTGAAAACCGCCGAAGCAAATGTGTTTGCCGGAAAATGGGGGATTGTCAGGGTGATTAATACCTTGCGAAACAGCGCGGAACCTTTTTATACTATCTACAATAACAAGACAACATTGAACCCTTCGGTCCGAAGCGGCACACGCGGACCGTTAAACGGATGGAGCCAGGCATGAAACAAGCTCGAACTTTCGGATCGCTTGCCGCCGCAGGGATGGCGTCGATGGGCGCGGACCGGGCGAACGCGGCATTCCGCGATTCCATAGACATGATAAAAGTCGGTTGGGTGGGGACGGGGCCGTTTTCCTTCTACGGCCACTATATTCACGTGATCAACGATACCGAAGACTACAACCCGATGGGGATGCGCGTCACCCATATCTGGGGGGACGACTACCGGAAGAACTACAAAGGCAGCGAGGAATGGGTCCGGGAGATGATGGATTTCTGGTCGAGCGAGAAGCAGTCGCCGGAGGGTATCGCGAAAACCTGGAACATACCCAATGTCTGCAATGATTACCGCGACATGGTCGACGAGGTCGATGCGGCGATGATCATGGATTTCGACCGGGCCGAAGAACTCTCCGAACCCTTTCTCCGCCGGGGAAAGCCCATTTTCCTTTGCAGTCCCGTTGCGGTGAACGTTCCCACGTGCGAACGCATCCTCGATCTCGCGGAAGCAAACGGGGCCGCCGTGCACACGGGCTCCTTCACCGCCGGCATGTATGACAACCAGATCGTCGCGGCGCGCGCCCGAAAAGACCGTATGCGCGCCTTTTTCACCTCCACCTGGCACCATTTCTTCACGTCATACGCCAATGACGGCCTCGAGCCTGTGCATTGGGTGGCCAAGAGAAAGGCCCGCTCGGTCCAGCTCGTGGGGTGGGACGGTTCCTCGGGCTATGATCCCGACCGTATCCCCATGTCCCGTATCCACGTCGAATATGAGTCCGAAGGGGACGCCCCTCCCGTACAATCCTCCCTCACCCTGGGAGGGTTCAAACGCGAGGGCATGTGGTTCAGGATTTACTATGACGATCATACGGTGCTCGAAAGTTTCACCAACAGCAGCGGCCGCGTGTTCAACTTCCGAGATTTCCTTCTGCAGATACAACAGGTCTTCGCGACGAACAAACCCATCGAAACACGCGAGGACATACTCCAGAAACTCAGCGTGGTGATAGCGGCATTCAAATCGGCCAACGAGGGCAACCGTCCCATCGATCCCGATGAAGTGGGAGACTACAGGATGCCCACGGTGCGTATCGAGAAATGGAATGAAATTCCGGACTAGGAACCATTGCTGATGAAGAACACAATTCCGCACATGCTGCGCAGGGCCGGAACAGGTCTCGGCATGGCCGCGTCCGCCTCTGCCGGCGCCGCGGCTGCTGCTGCGGCGACTGACGGGCGTTATCTTCCTCCCGATCCCGGAAACATCCGTGTCGGCTGGGTGGGAACGGGGCCCTTCTCCTTCTATACGCGATACATCTGGGAAATCAACACGACCCGTGACTACAATCCCTACAACATGCGTGTCACCCATATCTGGGGCGATGACTACCGCAGGAACTACAGGGGCGGCCAGGATTGGGTACAAAAAATGCTCGATTTCTGGGCAAGTGACGAGCAGTCTCCCGAAGGACTTGCAAAAACATACAACATCGGAGAGGTCTGCGGGGATTACCGTGACATGGCCGACGAGGTCGATGCCGCGATGATCATGGACTTCGACCGGGCGGAGGAGCTATCGGAACCATTCCTGCGGAGGGGGAAACCGATATTTCTGTGCAGTCCCGTGGCGGTGAACGTCTCTGCATGCGAACGCATCCTCGATCTGGCGGAAGCGAACCGGGCTGCGGTTATCACGGGATCATTCACCTATGCCATGCCTGCGAATCTCGTGCGCTATACGAGGGTGAAACAGGAAGACATAGCGTCATTCTTCGCCGCGACCGCCCATCATTTCTATACCTCCTATGCCAATGACGGCCTCGAACCACTCCATTGGCTCATCGGCGGACGGGTCAGGAGCGTGCAGCTCGTGGGGTGGGACGGTTCCGCGGGGTATGATCCGGACACGATCCCGGTCTCACGCATCCACCTCGAATATCATCCCCGTGAGGACAACCCCCCCGTCCAGGGAACGCTCACCCTCGGGGGCCACAAGAATGAAACGGAATGGTTCAGGGTCTGCTGCCGTGACCACGAAGTGATGGAGGGTGTCACCTATTATGGTGATTATTATCTGACCTTCGCCCATTTCCTGAAGGAAATCGAAAAGACCTTCGCCCTGAACGAATCCCCCGAGACACGGGAGGATATCCTGCAAAAGCTGAAAGTCGTCATCGCCGGATACAAATCGGCAAACGAAAACAACCGTCCCGTCAGGCTCGACGAGGTCGGTGACTACAGGCTTCCCAC
>CAYNWJ010000003.1:0-3076 GCA_964400815.1 uncultured bacterium | reverse complement strand
GGAACGATATACCCGAATGAAAGGACACGTGCCATGAAACGGAGACAATTCATCAGGAACGCCACCACGGCCGGTGCGGCCGGCATCGCGGGCGGAACGGCGCACGCGAACAAACCCGCCGTGCTCGGGGCGCGCCTCAACCGCGACTTCATCAGGGTGGGCATGGTCGGCCTGGGGCCATACTCCCACGCAATGGCCTATACCCGCGCCATTAACGAGCCGAGCGTGCCGCCAAGGACGAACATGAAGGTGGTCGCTGTCTGGAAAAAAGCCGACGATTACCGCAGTTCCTTCCGCGGCAGCCAGGAATTCGTCAACAAGCGCGTCAACAATCTCATGAACTATCAGAGCACGGACGTCTACACGGACGAACTGGGTGTCGAGCATATCGTCCGCCGGCCGGAGGACATGATAAGGCTCATCGACGCCGTCTTCATCATGGATCCCGAGGATTCCCTCAATCTGGCCCGGCCGTTCCTCGAGGAAGGCATGCCGGTCTTCATCAACCGTCCCGTGGCGTGGACCCTGGACGAGGTCAGACAGATCACCCGTCTTGCGGAAGAGAGCGGTTCTGCGTTGATTACGGGGTCGTGCGTTCCCTGGATGCTCGAGTTCCAGGCCATGAAATCGCGCATCGAACGCGACAAGATCCAGCACTACTACACCGACGGCTCCACAGCGAATTTCTGTTCCTACATGCCCCATATCCTTGAAACCGCCCAGATGCTCGTGGGCGGGAAGGTGATCCGCTGTTCGACCCACGGCATGACCTGGCCCGCGGACGAGGACCCGCTGGACATCCCTCCGGTCATGACCCATCTGGAATATGAAAAAACCTCCGATGACCGTGATCCCGTCGTGGGGGTTGCCTCCACCTGGTACGGAAAACCCTACCGTAACTGGGCGAAGGTTCACATGGACCGTGATGTTCTCGAGGAGGGTGTGCTCTGGGAAGGCGATGGAATCAGCCGTGTGGATCACGACGAACACCTGTGGCTGCCCTTCCTGCGTGAAGTGGGAAAGACATTCGAAACGGGCGTGTCACCGGAAAGCCACGACTATATCGTCCAGAAGGTCGAGACGATGCTCATGGCCCACAAGTCGGGAACCCTCGGCGGGCAACCGGTCGGAATAGACGAGATAGGGTCCCATTCCCTGCCGCGCTTCGAGACGGAAAAGGCCTGATGCCCGGTTATGCGTGAACATATACGATATTTTAACTTGCTTTTTACTCTCATTGTGTTATAATGTAATATAGGGAGAGTACTTAAACTGAATTAATTCAAGGGGAAGGAGCCGGATTATGCGGACAAGGAGATTGATGAATGTATCGATTCTCATTCTCGCCGTTACACTGCTGATCATCTCGGGTTGCGCCCAGAACAAGGAACAGCTCCAGCAGATCGAAGCACAGCAGAAAGAACTCCAGGCAGCCCAGAGCAGGATACGGCAGCTTGAATCGCAGATCAAGGAGCTCGAAGACAAGCTGCAGGACACTCAGAGCCAGATATCGTCCCTCAACAGCGACAAGAGGAGCCTCAACAGCCGCGTCGACAATCTCCGCGGCGACATTTCCCGCCTCGAACGCGAAAAAAGCCAGCTGCAGAATGATGTCGCGAGCTCGAAGGAAGCCGAGGAAGCGGCACAGAAACGCATAAAGAGCCTGAACAGCCAGATCGCCGGGCTCAAGAAGGAACTCCAGGAACTGGAATCCGTCATTGCCTCCAAAGACCAGGAAATCGCTTCTCTTCGACAGACCCAGCAACAACTGGAAAGCACCATCGCGCAGAACAAGCAGCAGATTGCCCAGCTCGAAAACGAAAAACAGCAGATCACGAACCAGATGAACCAGGCCATCGCCGAAAAAGACGGCACGATCAAGATGTTGACGATTGCCGCGGTCGCTCTCGGTGTCCTGTTTATCGCCGCAGCCGCCTGGGCCATCAAGAAGAAATAAATCCCATTGACAATATGCTTTTCATGAAAAGGGAGGCGCTCGTCTCCCTTTTTCATGTCGGGTCTCACCCGCTCTTCAGGTTCTTCCCGAAAGGAGGCCATCCTTGGAACTGCGCGACTATTTCGAACACACCGACGGGACCGGCGTTCTCGCCACCTGTGACGCCGCCGGCTCCGTCGACACCGCACTGTATGCCGCTCCGCATTTCATGGAGGACGAAACCATCGCGTTCATCATGGCCGAACGCCGCTCATACGCCAATCTTCGATCCAATCCCAACGCCTCCTATCTCTTCATCGAATCGCATCCCGGCACCAAAAAATACGAGGGCCGTCGTCTGACCCTGACAATGGTCCGCGAAGAGCAGGATGAGAAACTCGTCGAATCCCTGCGAAGGAAAATACGGGGAACGTCCACGAACGACCGTCATGTCGTCTATTTCGAAATACGGGAGATTCGTCCGCTCGTCGGGGATCGGCAGGAAAAATAAACAAGGGGAGGCATGAAAGCCTCCCCCCGAGTCCCGCATTGTCACATCACCCCTGACAGCCACCCGATCGTCACACTGCGGGGCTCGTTTTTTATTGTTCGTATCAGAAAAACCACCGGGCATAGAACCCCCCGCCGCTCGGCATCATGCCGAATTCAGAGCGAATCCTGACCGCGCTTCCGTCGCGGACCGGTTTTTCACCCGTTCCCACCCAACCATAGACGGAAATGTCGGTGTTGTCGCCGGTGCTGATGGTGAAACGCGGCTGCCAGAGGGTGGAACTGTCCACGAGATTGACCAGTCCGGCGAGATTCGCAGTGACCAGCGGATGCAGTTCTTTTGAAACTGTCGCCACGCAGTATGAGCTCGAACCGAGAAATGCCCATCCCTCGCGATAGGGGGCGTCCGAATACACCCCGGCCAGTTCATCCGCATCCCCGGCGCCGAAATCCTGATAGAACAGTGCGCCGCCGAGAATGAAATCGGCTTCGATATAGTAGTCGATACCGGCGACACCGGAAAAAGCCGCCTTCTCCCATCCACGGCGTATCGTCTCCACATCTTCACGTCTGCCGAAAAGAGCGGCCTCACCCCAGAATCCAATGGGATTCGTTCCCCCTTCCCATCCG
>CAYNWJ010000002.1:0-43259 GCA_964400815.1 uncultured bacterium | reverse complement strand
CAGCGACATGTTTCCCGACGGCATCGGGCGCAGGGAGCACACGCAGCCTCCCGAGACCTTCGACTGGGACATGTGGCTCGGCCCGAGGGCGATGCGGCCCTTCCAGACCAACATTCATCCCTACAAGTTCCGGTGGTGGAAATCCTATTCCACACAGATGGGCAACTGGGGTGTGCACTACATGGACAGCATCCGCTGGCTGATGGGCGAAACGGCCCCGTCGGCGGTGACCGCACACGGTGGGCAATTCGTGCTCGAGGACGACCGGACCATTCCGGACACCATGGAGGTCACCTTCGAGATGCCCTCCGGCGCGGTGGTCATCTTCGGCATCTATGAGGCATGCGGCGGCGCGGGCGTTCCCGGCGGCGAGATCGAGCTCCGGGGTACGAAGGGGACCCTCATCGCCTCGGAGCGCGGATATTCCATCGAGCCGGCGCGAAACGGCCAGTTCCAGGAGTGGGAACATCTGACCGGCGGCGGGGATTTCCGGCTGGATGTTCGGGAGGACCCCACGAAGAACCTGGTCCGTAATTTCCTCGACTGTGTCAGGTCACGGGAACGCTGCTGGTGCGACATCGAGGAGGGCCATCGGTCGACCAGCTTCGCGCACCTGGCGAACATCGCCCTCGAGACGCGGACCCGCATCGAGTGGGACGCCGGACGCGAACGCATCACCAACCTGCCGTCCGCAAACGACCTCCTGACCTATGAATACCGCAAGCCATGGAAACTGACCTGACACGGCCGGGAAGGCCGCCACGCCCGAAACGAGGAGACGACAATGCACGGTGACACGACGGAACATGCGGCGAAAGCCATGAGCCGCCGTCAATTCATGGGAGGGACGGCCGCGCTCGCCGCGGGAGCGTTCACGCCGGGACCGGCTTCCGCGCAGACCGGCGGAAAGGGCCGGGTGACCGGCGTCTGCGTGTTCACGAAACATCTCCAGTTCCTCGACTATCCCGAAATGGCGGAGACGGCGAAGGAAATCGGTTTCGACGGTGTCGATATTCCCACGCGGCCGGGGGGGCATGTTCTCCCCGAACGGGCGGCGGAAGACCTGCCCCGCGCCGCGGAAGCCGTGCGGCAGAACGGCCTCGACACCACCATGATCACCACCGCGGTCACCGGTCCCGACAGCCCCCACGCGGAGACCGTGCTCGGAACGGCGGCGAAGGAGGGATTTCGCATCTACCGCCTCGGCTACCTGAACTACGACCTCGAAAAGGGAGTCGCCGAATCCCTTGAAGCCCACCGTTCCCGGCTGGGCGCCCTGGCTGACCTGAACGCCTCGCTCGGTATCCGCGGTGATTATCAGAACCATGCCGGCACGAACGTGGGGGCCACGGTGTGGGACATCTGGTATGCCCTCAAAAACCTCGATCCCCGTCACATCGGCTGTCAGTATGACATACGGCACGCCACGGTGGAGGGCGGGACCTCCTGGCCCCTCGGCCTCAGGCTGATCAGGCCCTTCATCGGCTCCCTTGTGATCAAGGACTTCAAGTGGGGTGTGGTCGATGGGAAATGGCGGGTGGTGAACACGCCCATCGGCGAGGGAATGGTCGATTTCGCGGCGTATTTCGACCTGGTGCGCGAACTGGGGGTCGTGGCGCCGGTGACCATGCACTTCGAATATCACTACGAGGAAACGCGGCGCGGGGCCACGGAAATCATGAAGAAGGACCTGAACGCCCTGCGCGGCCTGCTCGCCGATGCGGGGCTCATCTGACACGTCCTCAACCGGCGGGCGCGGCATGACCGGTCATGACACGCAAAGGGGTTCTGCATGCGGCCGGACTCGGCGGGGATTTCTCGGGCGGGCCGCCGGTGCGGGCGCTTTCTGCGCGGCCATGGCCGGTGTCGGGACGGCAGCGGCAGTCGCAGGTGACGAAACGGACGGAGCGATGACACAAAAAGCAACGACCCTGACAGACGTGGACGCCGATTTCGAGCGCGAGCCTCTCGTGCGGCCGTTCGGGTTCAAGGGCGGCTACATGTCTGAGATATGGCAGACGGCGGCGCTCATGGCGGGGGAATCCGGCGCACACGGGATCGGCCTCTGCACCCAGAGTGTGCTGTGGTCGGACGCTTCGGTGTTCGCCGCCCACTCGGAGAGCGGCGGGAACGCCCTCATGTACGCCATGACGGAGTTCGCCCTCCGCCGTGCGCGGGGAATGAGCTTCTCCACGCCCATCGAGCTGCTCGACGCCGTTCTCGGGGATGTCTGCGCGTACGGCAAAACGATCACGGGCAATGACGCCCTCAGGAAGACCTTCGCCCTCAACGCCCTTGTGGGATTCGACAACGCCGCGTGGCTCCTGTATGCCGCCGAACGGGGGATCGGGAGTTTCGACGACATGATCCCCCCGGAATACCGCCCGGTTCTCGCGCACCGTCACGACCGCGTGGCGGCGATCCCGCTCATGGCCTATGGCGTTCCCGTCAGCGAGATCGTCGGGGCGGTTGACGACGGTTTCTTCTTCATGAAGATCAAGATCGGCCAGCCGGGAAGCCAGGAGGAGATGCTCGAAAAGGATATGGCCCGTCTCTCCGCCATTCATGACGCCATCGGCGGCCGCGAAACGCCCTGGACCGAAGACGGCCGGCTGCCGTACTATTTCGACGCCAACGGGCGCTACGAGACGAAGGAGGCCCTGCTCCGGCTTCTCGATCACGCAGACCGTATCGGCGCCCGCGACCGTATCGCCGTCATCGAGGAACCCTTCCCGGAGGAATACGAGGCGGATGTGGGCGGCATGGGTGTCCGCATCGCCGCCGACGAGAGCGCCCACACCGACACCGACGCGGCCAGGCGCATCGAGATGGGGTACGGCGCCATCGCTCTCAAGCCCATCGCCAAGACCCTGAGCATGACCCTGAAGATTGCGAAAACCGCCCACGAGCGCGGGATACCCTGTTTCTGCGCCGACCTTACGGTGAATCCCATCCTCGTGGACTGGAACAAGAACGTGGCCGCACGGCTCGCACCGTTCCCCGGTCTGGGTACGGGTCTTCTCGAGACCAACGGTCATCAGAATTACCGTAACTGGCAGGCCATGAAGGAAAAGCACCCCTGCGCCGGCGCTTCCTGGACGGAGGCGGTGGACGGGGTGTTCGAGCTGGACGGTGATTTCTATGAAAGAAGCGGGGGGATATTTCTCCCGTCCGCCCACTACGAGGCCATGTTCGGGCGGTGAATCCCGGCGCATGGTCCTGTGACGGATTCGTAACCATCCCGAAAGGACGTTCATGACTGAAAGAGACGATACGCGGCCCGAAATCTGCGGCCTGCCCCTGTTCACCGCGTCCGATCCCGAGATGCTGGAACGGGAGCGCGGCGAACTGAAGAGCCTGGAGGACGCCCCCGTCGGGAAACGCTGGAGGTGGTATTTCTCGAAAACGGGCCCCGGGTTCCTCCAGAGCGCCTTCACGCTCGGGAGCGGCACCGCCATGGCGTCGCTCTACCTGGGTACACATTACGGCTACAAGCTCCTGTGGGTGCAGCCGCTGGCCATGCTGGCGGGCATCATCATGCTCATGGCGGCGGCGCACCAGACACTGTCCACCTGTGTTCGTCCCTTCGACACCATGAAGCGGTTCGTTCATCCGGCATTCGCCTGGATGTGGGCGATTGCCACCCTCGTGGCCACCGTGGTCTGGCACCTTCCGCAATATGCCCTGGCCGCCGGGGTGAGCGAGGATATGATCACGGCCCTGACCGGCTGGCAACCCGACGGCGCCGTCCGGACGCTGACACTCCTGGCTGTCGGGCTCCTGATCCTCGCGGTCTCCACGGCGATAACCTGGAATTACGGGCGCGGATTCGGCGGCATCAGGCTCTATGAGCGGCTGCTCAAGGGATTCATATTCATGATCGTGGGAGCGTTTTTCCTCGTGGTCATCAGGAGCGCGATTGCCGGGGCCATCGACTGGGGCGCGCTTTTACGTGGATTTTTGCCCCTGTATATACCCCGCGATCCGGCGGGGGTCACGCAGGTCATGGCGGCTTTCAGCGCGGCGGTCGGCGTCAACATGACATTCCTCTTCGGCTACACGCTCCTCGCCCGCGGATGGGGCAAGGAGCATCGCGGCCTCGCCACATTCGACATCATGACCGGCATGTTCATGCCCTATGCCCTCGTGACCGCCCTGGTCGTCATTTCCGCGGCATGCACCATTTACGGGACCGAACACGCGTCAGCGACGATCAACCCCGCGAACGCCGGTGTCATGATCGGGGCCGCCGGCGTCGGTCCGTTCTTCGGGCGCATCATCTTCGGGCTGGGGGTGCTCGGCATGGCCCTGAGCACGATAACGCTTCACATGCTGGTGTCGGGTTTCGCCGTCTGCGAGATTTTCGGTCTGGAGCCGGGCGGGTGGAACTATCGCCTGGCCTGCCTGCTTCCGGCTCCCGCCTTCCTGGGCGTGGTGCTGTGGTCGTCCCTCGGGACCTGGATAGCCCTGCCCACCTCGGCTTTCTGTCTGATCATGCTCCCGATCCCCTATATCGGATGGTTCGTGCTGCAGAACAGCACACGCTATCTCGGCGACGACCGTCCGAAGGGACGTTCGGCGATGCTGTGGAACGGTGCGATGCTGCTTTCCCTCGCGGTCACCTGTGTCAGCGTGGTGTTCCTCGTCGTGAAGAAATGGGGGCCGCTCACGGACATGATCCGCGGGATGTTCCGGTAAACGGACCGGCGGCTGTGTGCCGTCCGCCCGTTACGGGCGAACGGATTTTTCGGGAGGTTCGGTGCGCGAAGATACGATGACATTGATGGGCCGCACGGTGCGCGTGTTCTCCCTGAACACCGTCGTGGCCGGATCGGGCGCGGCCGGGCTGAACGCGGCAGGCCGGCTCCATTCTTTCGGCCAGACCGATATCGCCGTGGTGACGGACGGTCTCGAACGGGGGACCTCGCTCAATACCGGCTCCGACAAGCAGACCTATTACAAACTCACCCTTGCCGGGAGGGAAGGCGATTCCGTCCGCGAAATGGCGGAGACGCTCCACGGCGGCGGGGCCATGCACGGAGACATCGCCCTCGTGGAGGCGGCGCTTTCGGCGCGCTGCTTTTTCCGGCTGGTGGAGGCTGGAGTGCCTTTTCCCCACACGCGCTGCGGCGAATACGCGGGCTACAGGACAGATCACGATCCCCGCCGGCGCGCCACCTCGGCCGGCCCTCTCACCTCACGGTACATGGCGGAACGACTCCGCGCGGATGTCGGGGACAGGAACATCGCCATCTTCGACGGTTACCATATAATCGGCGTGCTGACAGATGCGGGGGGGACGCGCGCTGCGGGGCTTCTCGCCCTCGATGCCGGGCGGCTCGACGATCCCGGCGGACGATATGTGCTGTTCAACTGCACGAACATCGTGTATGCCACCGGCGGGCCGGCGGGCATGTACGGCGCCTCGGTATGGCCCGTCCTCCAGGAGGGCGCCACCGGAGCGGCGTTTCTGGCGGGAGCGCCCGGATGCAACCTCACGGAGTCCCAGTTCGGCATCGCTTCCGTCGGGTTCCGCTGGAATCTTTCAGGCGCCTATCAGCAGGTGCTGCCCCGGTATGTTTCCACCGACGCGCAAGGCGGGGATGAGCGGGACGTTCTCGACGGCTGCTTCCCCTCCCCGGGTGCGATGCTGGACGCCGTATTCCTCAAGGGCTACCAGTGGCCTTTCGATGCCTCGAAGGCTGCGGGATTCGGTTCCTCCCTCGTGGATCTGCTCGTCTATCGCGAAACGGTCATCCGCGGACGGCGCGTGTGGCTGGATTACCGGACAAATCCCCCGTCGGCATCGAAAGAGGGCCGGCTCGATTTCACCCTGCTCTCCGGGGAGACACGCTCCTATCTCGAACGCTCGGGGGCGCTTTTCGGCGCTCCGATAGACCGTCTCGAGCACATGAACCGTCCGGCATACGAGCTTTTCCGGGACAACGGCACCGACCTGCGCCGCGACCGTCTCGAGATCGCCGTCTGCGCCCAGCACATGAACGGCGGACTTTCGGGGAATATGTGGTGGGAAAGCCCGCTCCGGCATCTCTTTCCGGTGGGTGAGGCGAACGGCGGCCACGGGGTGCGCAGGCCCGGCGGAAGCGCCCTGAACGCGGGCCAGACGGGAAGCACGCGCGCGGCGCAGTTCATTGCCCGGCGCTATCGCGGCGAGCCGCCGGAGACCGGGGACTTCATCGCAATCTGCGGCGCGCAGGCGGGAGAACTCATGGACCTCGGGGAGCGTTTCGCGGCAACGGCCGGCGGCGGGGGTACGGTCTCAGCCATACGTCAGCGCATACAGGAACGCATGGACCGGTGCGGCGGGATCGTGCGTGACCGGCAAGCGGCCGCCGATGGGGCTGACGAGGCATTGCGCGATTTCGAAAACCTCGCCGAAGAGACCGTCCTCGCTTCCATCGGGGAGCTTCCCGCGGCGTTCGGGAACCGCGATCTTCTCGCCTGCCAGCGGATGATTCTCGCGGCTGTCGCGGACTACATCGACCGGGGCGGGAAGAGCCGGGGCTCCTTCATCGTGCGGAAGGAGAGTGGAAGCGTACAACAATCGGAGGGAATCCCGGCTGAAGTGTCCTTCTCGATGCCGGATGACGATTTGTCGGACATGATACAGTCGGCTGTATGGAACGGGGGCGACTGCCGGTTTGAATGGGAGCCCGTGCGGCCCATCCCGGATGACGATGTCTGGTTCGAGACGGTCTGGAACGAATTTCTCGATGATGAAACCATACGATGAATACGTCCTTCGGTGAAGAAATGGGCGCAGATTACCGGTGGTATCGTGACGAACGCCGCCCGAAAACGGTCACACGGGCGGCATACAACGGATAGGGAGGATTGCATGGATGCTGAAGACAGGCGAAACACGGCCGGTATCTCACGGCGCGAAAGCATGACAGGAGCCGGAATGCTGGCGGCGGGCGCCCTGTTCGGCGGAAGGAAGGCCGAAGCCGGTATCGGCAGGGTGGAGGAATCGCTCTTTCGCCGCCCGATACAACCGTTCGCGCCGGACGCGCCGATCCGTGTGGCGATGATAGGCGTCGTGGGCCATGCGTCCATCGTTCTCGGCGCGATACCTTCCCTCGAGCATGTCACCCTCGCCGCCATATCCGACCTTGGCTCTTCGCAGATGGACCTGCCGCCGGGGGCCGGGCGCTATGATGGCTATGAGGAAATGCTCGACCGCGAGAAGCCCGACGTGGTGGGCGTGTGCCTGCCCTATTACCAAAACGCCGCCGCCTCCATCGCCGCGGCGGCGCGTGGATGCCACGTCATCACCGAAAAACCGGTCGCCACGAACCTCGCGGACTATGCGCGCCTTCTGGATACCGTGGTCAGCAGCGGCGTTCGCCTCACCGCCATGCACAACATGCGCATGATGCCGGTGTTCCGGGCGCTCCACGACGCGGTCAGAGGGGGGAGGATCGGCGAGCCCATCCTTGCGACGGGGCAGAAATCCTACAAGTTCGGAGCGGGCAGACCGTGGTTCTACAAGCGTGAGGAGACCTATGGCGGCACGATCCCGTGGGTGGGCATCCATGCCCTCGACTACATCCGTTACACCACGGGCCTGTCCTATACCGATGTGTTCGCCTATCAGGGGAACAGGGATCATCCTGACTATCCGGGATTCCAGGACTATGCGGGCATGACCCTGCGCTTCGACAACGGCGGCGCCGCCATGATCAACATCGACTATCTCCGGCCGGAGACCGCGCCCACGCACGGGGATGACCGGCTTCGGGTCATCGGCTCGGAGGGTGTGGTGGAGATCAAGGACCTGGCCACGCGTGTGGAACTCATCACCCAATCTGAGGAGCCCGTCGATCTGGAGCTTCCGGAGGAGCGATCGTTCTTCGGGGATTTCATCGGGGAGCTCAGGGGAGGGCCGCCCCACGTGGTCCCGCAGGCGGATGCCTTCGAAATGACCCGTGTGGCCCTCATTGCCCACCGCGCGGCTGGGAACATGGAGGTGGTTTCGCTGTAACCATTTCCTGTCCGGCGCCTTACATGGATGAGAATGACAATCAACCGCATCGTACAGGGAGGCGTATCATGGCGACACTGAAAAAAGGGGACACCGCGCCGTCGTTCGAACTGACCGACCAGAACGGCGGGACCGTGAAGCTTTCGGATTTTGCAGGGAGAAGCCTGCTCGTCTATTTCTATCCGCGGGCCGACACCCCCGGCTGTACAAAGCAGGCGTGCAGCGTGAGCGAATCGCTGCCCGATCTTTCACAGCTGGGCATCGACGCCGTGGGGATCAGTCCCGACACCCCGGAGAAGCAGAAGAAATTCGAAGACAAGTACGGTCTCGGATTCCCCCTGCTCTCGGACACCGATCATGCTGTCGCCGAGGCATGGGGGGCATGGGGCGGGAAGAACATGTACGGCAGAAAGAGCATGGGCATCATCCGTTCGTCGTTCCTCGTGGACGGCGACGGAACGATCGCGGGAGCGTGGTACAAGGTCAAGCCCCTCGACACCGTACCGAAGGCGAAAGAGGCGCTCGAAGGCTGATGCGTTTTCGGAATCCGGGCGTCCAGTCCGGCATGCAACGCATGATGCGGAGGCACGGGTATTTATAGCAGCGCTGACAAGACGATTATATAACCCCTCCGCCACTGTCGCGGCGCCTCCCCTGACAGGGGAAGCCGGTGATGGAAGCGTCGGCGGTACATGGACCCCCCTGTGAGCGGGACGAGGTCGAAGTCCGAAGGGGGGTGTCATGACGAAAAGCAACGCGCTTGATTGACTGGACAACCGGCTTTCGGATTATCAGGATTGCCTGTTGATGAGGGAGAGGAATTCCGCCCGTGTGGCCTCCTCGTCGTGAAAACAGCCGAGAACGGATGACGTGGTCATCACCGAGTTCTGTTTCTCCACGCCCCGCATCATCATGCAGAGATGGCGGCATTCGATGACCACGCCCACTCCCTGCGCGTCGATGGAGTCCATGATCTCCCGGGCCACCTGCGCAGTGAGCCGCTCCTGTATCTGGAGCCTTCGGGAATAGACCTCCACAAGACGGGCCAGCTTGCTGATTCCGAGGATTTTGTCATTGGGAATGTAGCCGATGTGGCAGCGGCCGAAAAACGGCAGCATGTGATGTTCACAGAGGCTGTATATCTCGATGTCGCGGGCGATGATCATGTTGTTGACTTCGGACTGGAATACCGCCTCGTTGATGACCTGGCCCGCTGTCTTGGTGTAGCCCTGTGTCAGAAAACCGAGCGCTTTCGCGAACCGTTCGGGTGTTTTGAGAAGCCCTTCCCTGTCGGGGTCCTCGCCGATTTCCACGAGCAGTTCACGCACCAGATTTTTGACCTTTTCCTCTTTCATCGTGTATGTACCTCCTGAGTTTTTCCGTCATTGTGTGATCGGGTGTCATGCCCGTTCTTTGCATCCCGCCCGCGACCTCCGTGATCGAGCGGCCCGTGTCCGGCAGTTCGAGCGCCGGGTCCAGTTCCAGAAGTGGCAGCGCCAGAAACGGCCGCGTGTATATGTCCGGGTCGGGAACGATCAGGGCGCCGTCGTCGATGACGCTGTCACCGAAAAGGATGAGGTCCAGATCGATGGTCCGCGGCGCCCAGGGGTCATTCGTGCGTATCCGCCCCGCATCATTCTCGACGTCCGAGAGGATGGAATGTTTCAGAATCGATGGATCATGACATGTCGATGCCGTCCATACACAGTTGAGAAACGGCGGCTGATCGGAACGGCCGAGAGGGACGGTTCGGTAGACGGTCGATGTTCCGGTGATGCGAATACGTTCGTCCAGACATTCGAGGGCGCGCATCACGTTCATTTCGGGGTCGATGTTGCTGCCCACACCGATGCAGACCCGTACCGGTTCACCCATCGCCGTTCCCGTACCGTGTGATCTCCACCGCAACGGACCGTGCGAACCTGAGCGCGCCCGGTTTGTCGATGGTCACGGTGACACAGTTCACCCTGTCATGGCTCAGACAGAGGGCTGCGACCTCCTCCGCGAGTTTTTCTATAAGATGGAATGACGATCCCTCGACCAGGCTGATGATGCTTTTTTTGACCGTACGGTAGTTGACCGAATCCTCGACACGGTCGGTTTCGCACGCCCGCGCGATATCCACATCCATGGTCACGTTGATGAGCACATCCTGGCGGTCCCTGCGTTCGTTATGGTTGAAACCGATGATGCAGCGAAGCGCCAGGTCGCGTATGATCAGCTTGTCGCCGTTCATGATCGTTCTCCCCCCACGGTCCACCGTCCTATGCCCAGACCGCCGTCCACATGCAGGATTTCGCCGGTGAGATAGTCGTGGCCGACGAGAAACAGGACAGCGTCCGCGATGTCTTTCAGGGTTCCCCTGCGGCCCATGGGCGTCCTTCTCCCCAGCCGGTCGGCCACATCGTCCCCGGCCCCCGGCGGAGAGAGTATCACGCCCGGCGCCACGGCATTCACCCGTATCCGGGGAGCGAATGTCACGGCTCCCATGAGGGTCAGGTCTCTGAGCATGTTTTTACTCAGCTGGTATCCGGCGCGCTCGGTGTCGTAGGATTCGACGCGGCTGTCGAGAAAATTCACGACAACCCCGTTCAGGTTCTGCCGTGAGAAGGCCTCCATGAGCAGAAGGGGGGCGACCGCGTTTATGGCGAGTGTGGCATCGAAATCGTCCATGTCCAGCGCGCCGAGCCTCGATATGCCGAACACGGCGGCGTTGTTCACGAGAATATCCACGACGCCGGCAGTCTCCAGAACACGCGGCATGAGCGCCGCCGCCTCGCGCCTGTCGGCGAGGTTCGCCCGGACCGTCATCGACTCTACGCCGCAACCGCGGATGTCACCGGCGGTCTTTTCCGCTTCTTCGGCCGAGGTGTTGTAGTGGATCACGATATCGGCGCCTTGCCTGGCGAGGGCGAGGGCCACGGCCCTGCCGATTCTGTCCGCGCCGCCGGTGACGAGCGCCCGCCTGCCTGTGAGGTCGATTATCATGCCGGGTTGTTCCCGTGTTTGGGAGCTTCGTTGCTTCACCATGATCCATTCCGGCCCTGATTGCAGGAACTGCGGGAGTGTCAGTGTTTCCCGCCGCCGGTTTTTCCCAGGTAGGAAAGGGATTCGACGGTGAAGGGTATGGGGTCTATGCCGAATCGTTCGAACAGTTCGCGGGAATCGCAGGTGTTGCCTCCGCCGAGCATTTCGAGCTGTTCACGGGTTACCGGAAAGAAGCGGAAACGATCGAGGAGAGCGGCGGCCGCCTTAACCGCCCACAGTGGAACGGGCACGCCGGATTTGCGTTTGCCGGATGCCTCCGCCACCGTGCGCGCGACGGTTTCCCAGTCGAGTTCATCCGGCCCGCAGACTCCTGCCGTCCGTCCCGTCAATTCGCCCGTCTCGATCGCTGTTGCGATGATCCGCGCCAGATCGCGCACATGAACGGGAGCAAGCTTGAATGACGGTCCCCGCCACGGCAGGATTCCCCGGTGGAACAGGGGAAGGGGGGCTGGGATGGAAACCATGTCCCGCTTCAACTGTGACGCCAGCTCCATCGCGCCGCGGGGATCGCCGAAGACCACGGAGGGTCTGAGGATGGTCCAGTCGAGCCCCGATGAGCGTACGATCTCTTCACCCCTGAACTTGGAGCCCTCGTAGACCGTTCCCGAAGGCCCGACACCATTCGCGCTGACGAGGAGCAGGCGTTTCACGCCCTGTTCGAGGCATGAGTTAACCGTTGTCCCGACACCGTCCACATGCAGGGCCTCGTAGGTGATCCCCCGCGCTCTGTCCTGTCGTATGATGCCGATTGCATAGACCACCGCCCCGGTTCCCTCGAGGGTGCGTTCAACCGCATGCCTGTCGGCGATGGTACCGGTGACAGTCCGTGTTTTCCCGTCAAAAGTGATTTTTTCTTCACTGCCGGGACGGACGAGGAGCACGGGTGTGTGTCCCCGTTCGATGAGCTCCCGCGTCACGTGCCTTCCTATGAAACCAGTGCCGCCAAACACCGCCACATGCATGCGATCCATCCTTTTATCCGGCGCGTATGCCGTTGTTGCTCCAGTATAATACCATACCTTCCGATATGCAAGCATGTGAAAGGGCGGTAACTCCCCGCGCACGGGAGTTTCGCATGGAGGGGTGTCCGCTTTTCGGGAAAATGATGGCACAACATCGCTGTTCATGTTATATTGATACAGTGATTATTTCGGGGATGACCCCTTTGAATGAACAAGAGTACGGGAGGTTTGCATGAAACTCGCCAGCGAAAAGACCATCGGCATCATCGAATATGCCATCGGACGGGAGAACGAGAGTCTCCAATTCTATACCGCGTGTCTCGACAAGGCGAAGACCGAGGGGACGAAAACCGTTCTTTCCGGTCTGGTCGAGGACGAAAAGAAGCACAAGGCCATGATGGAGAAGCTGCTCAAGGCGGCGCGGGAATCGTTTTCGGTCGATGATATCCAGACGGAGTCGGGCCCCGGAGCCCGTGAGCGCCTGAATGAGGCGTTTCCCCACGGCAGCGTGAAGGACGCGGATTTTGAGGCGGAATCGGCATCTGTCCGCGACACGCTGGAAAAGGCCCTCGAGAAGGAGAAGGAGAGCTTCGATACCTATTCGTCGGCGGCCCACAACGCCGAGGAAGACGAGGTGCGCGGGATATTCGATTTCCTTGCGAAGGAGGAGAACATCCACTACAACCTTGTGGAGAATCTGATGTCGTATCTTTCGGACCCGGGCAACTGGCTCTATGAGGAGGAGAACCTGGTGTTCCGCAGGGGCTGAGCCGATTCGATGAATGGCCGGTGAGGGGCGGTTTCGTGCCACCCCCTTTTTTTGTCCGTGTCGTGGTCCTCCATTGCTGGTTTGGGCCCGGAAAGAGCTTGCCGCTGTGGGGGAACACGAATATACCGGCTGACAGTTTCGGCGGCAGTCACTCACGGAGCGGCCCAACAAACTGTTTGCGTGGTTTATAAATCGAATGTTATATTGGGTTTGTTGATAATCAGAGATGGTATTTCGATTTACATGAAGGGGGAAATCATGAAAATTCTCATAGCCGGCGGTGCGGGATACATCGGGTCGAGCCTGGTTCCCCGGTTGACGGAGCGTTCGTATACGGTCGATGTGGTCGATCTCTTGTGGTTCGGCAACAAACTGCCCGGTGACGTGAATGTGATGCGTAAGGATGTCATGGACGTCACGGAGGAAGAGATAGCGGGATATGACACGGTCATCTTTCTTGCCGGCCTTTCCAACGATCCCATGGCGGAATATTCCCCTTCGATGAACTATGTGAGCAACGCGGCCGCGCCGGCATACCTGGCGTTCATTTCGAAGAAGGCGGGGGTCAGGCGCTTCATTTACGGCGGTTCATGCTCCGTTTACGGCTATACCATCAACGAACTGTATGACGAAGAGTCCCCGACAATATCGAATTATCCCTACGGGATCTCGAAACTTCAGGGTGAATTCGGGTGCATGCACCTGGCCGACGATTCTTTTTCCGTCATATGTTTCAGGAAGGGAACGGTGAGCGGATACAGCCCCCGCATGCGTCTCGACCTGATCATCAACACCATGTTCAAGTGGGCCATGGTCAAGGGTGTGATCACCGTAAACAACCCACGCATCTGGCGGCCGATCGTATCGGTCAAGGATGTCGTGAGCGCCTATGTCCGCGCCGTGGAGACCGCCCACGAAATTTCCGGTGTTTTCAACATCTCCTCGGGGAATTATACGGTGGGGGAGGTCGCCGACTATGTCAAGGACGGCCTCAAAAAGCACATGGACGTGGATGTGAAGCTGAACATCAAATACATGGAAGACTACCGCAATTACAAGGTCGATACCGAAAAGGCGAGAAAGATAATGAATTTCAGGGCCATCGACGATATCGACGACATCGTGAAGAACCTGGTGGACAATTACGAGCATTTCAAGGACATCGACAACGATGTCTATTACAACATCAGGGTTTTCAATAAACTGCAAGACAAGAACTGATCGTGCCCCGGTGATCCGCCGGGAGCGGTCGCAACGAAATGCACCACGGGAGACAGGCGGCGCATGACAAGCCGGAAGAAGAAACGGCGCAGCGGCACCGGAAGGAGCGGACCGGGTGTGACCGCGGCGATCATGGATGGGGCGAAACGCTGTTCGACTTCCATGATCGTCATCGGGATCGCGTTCATTCTGGTCGCGGCGGTGACGGTCCTCTACTATCCGAATCATGCCGGTGACTATGATATCTGGTTCCATATCAAGTTCGGCGAGCATTTCGTGAACGAGACCACCTGGACCATCGACCAGACCGCCTATTCCTGGACGCCCGTGGACGGAAGCTGGAAATATGTCACCTGGATCGGCAGCTCGATGCTGTATCTCATCCATTCAGCCGGTGGGGTCGCCGCGCTGAGTGTTTTCCAACTGCTGTGCCTGGCAGTCCCCGTCCTGCTCTTTCTTTACCTGCTGCGCAGGAGAGGAAGGCCCCTCTCCATGGCATATGTCCTTGCCATCCTTCTGTTTCTGGTCTCGATCAATCCCACCGCGATATTCATCAAGCCCGAACAATTCACGCTGGTCTTCTTCGCGGTTGCCGTATTCTTGTATTTCATCGGCAGGGAAACGGAGAAACGTGCGTTCTTCGCGCTGCCGCCTCTTTTCCTCATCTGGGTCAACACGCACGGGGCGTTCATCATCGGCATGTTCTTCCTCGTGTTCATGCTCGGCCTGGAGATCGTGAACGCCTTCGTGTTCAAAAAGAATCCCATGAACAGGGACGTGCTGATCGCTTTTTCCGTTTCCGTCGGTCTCGCGGGGCTCGCGACATTCGTCAATCCATTCGGCCCGGCCTATCCGCTGGAAACGGTGGCCAGAATGATCACGGGTGAGAAGGGGCAGTTCGAGGTGCTCACCGCCTATTTCAACAGATGGGAATACCTCTTTCCGCGGGTCTACGTTTTTCGCCGCACCAACACGGCGTGGGCGCTGGTGCTCCTCGAGATTTCGGCGCTCTGGCTCTTTTTCAGGGCATACACAAAGAGGCGTTTCGTCGATATCCCCCTCCTCGCCGCCACGGTCCTGTTCTTTTTCTTCGCCATGAGCATGGCCCGGGCCTCCCTGTATTTCCCCGCCATTTGGCTGTTCACTGTCGTCCGGCTCGTCACCGTCATCGACGAACGGGATTTCGAAGACCGCATGGCCGCCCTCTCGGGCGCGGCGGTGCTCCTGATCAGCTTCGTCTGCGTTCACAATACATTGACCGTAAACACCTACAAATACTGGTTCGGTTCCCGGCTCGACGAGCAGGCGCCGGTCCACGAGACCGACTATATCAGGGAACACGATCTTCCCGGCCCGTTTTTCAACGACTACCTGACCGGGGGGTACATGATCTTTTCCCTCTATCCCGACTACAAGGTTTTCATCGACCCACGGCACCGTCCCTACGAGGCGACGGGCGTCTGGAACGATTACATGACCTTCAGACAGCGGCCGGGTGTCGAGGGGCTGCATGACCTGAACGGGTGCTATCCCTTCCGTAATGCGCTCATACATCACTCGAAATACTGGCAGGTGGCGGCGGCGTTCCTCGATTCTCCTGAATGGCGGCTCGTCATGTTCGACCGGATAGGCGTGGTGTTTTCGAAGGTGGACGTGGACCGTGAGCCACCCGTATCGATCCCGCCCGTTTCCCATTTCGCCGATGTGAAGAATCCCGTGCTCCTGTTCAGTATCTTTCGCATCTACCACGCTCTGGACATGAACGAAGATGCGAGAGAGGCGGCGGCGCTGTATGATAAGAACATCCCCGGGTATTACAAGAACCGCGATCTGCAGACCGGTGTCATGCGACGCATGCTCGCGGGCCGTTGACGGGAGCAAGAAAGAGAGGACTCGATCGATGAAGGTGGAATTCTACAGGCATCAACTGGGCGAACGGCATGCCGACGAAGTGCGGAACGTGCTCGATTCGGTGTTTCTCACGACCGGGCCGGTCACCGGACGTTTCGAGCGGTCTTTCGCCGAATGGCTCGGTGTGGACCACGCGGTGGGGCTCACATCCTGCACGGCTGGACTGTTCCTGTGCCTCGCCGCGAAGGGTATCGGACCGGGCGACGAGGTCATCGTCCCGGCCATGACATTCGTGGCGACCGCCAACGCCGTCCTGCACACGGGGGCCACGCCGGTGTTCGCCGATGTGGAGCCGGACACCGGCTTCCTCGATCTCGATGACGCTCAGGAAAAGATCACCCAAAAAACACGCGCGATCATTCCCGTGCATCTCTATGGCGGCATGGTGGACATGAAACGGTTCAGGGCCTTCGCGGACGAGCACGGCCTGTTCCTCCTGGAAGACGCCGCCCACTGTGTGGAGGGAGAGCGTGACGGCATACGTCCGGGACAGGCGGGTGACGCGGCCGTATTCAGCTTCTATGCCACCAAGAACATGACCTGCGGCGAGGGCGGGGCGGTCGTCACCAATGACGGCGATCTCGCAGACAGTCTCCGCGTTCTCAGGCTTCACGGGCTCGACAAGGACGCCTCGAAACGCTATCAGCATTTCCGCCATTACGACATGATCGAACTGGGCTACAAGTTCAACATGAACGACATCCAGGCAGCCCTTCTGCTTCCGCAGCTCGAGACTGTGGAACAGGCGCGCGTGGAACGTGACCGTCTGCACGCCCGTTATCTCGGCGAGCTCGATAAGGCCGGTGTCCCCGTCACCCCCGTTCCGGCGCCGCCTGATGTGAAGCACGCCCATCATCTCTTCGTGATTCGCGCCGCCGCACGCGACCGTGACCGTCTGCTCGCGCATCTGCAGGAGCATGAGATCGGTGTGGCCGTGAATTACCGCGCCGTTCATCTCAATTCGTGGTACCGGGACAATCTCGGCGCGCATGACGGCCAGTGCCCCGTGGCCGAGCGTATGGGCGGGGAAGTGGTGAGCCTCCCCTTCTATCCCGGCCTCCGCGACGAGCAGATCGGGCATGTGGTGTCTGCCCTGGAGCGGTTTTATGACTGAAATTCGTTTCAGGAAGCGGCGGCGGGAGGATCCCTGTCGAGGATGAAGAGGACGGCGCCGACCAGTCCGAGGCCGATATTCTGGACAAACCAGAGGATCGAGACGGCCATCGCCATTTCCCGCGCCATGCCGACGGCCCCGAAGAGCACGACGAACGATCCCTCGCGAACGCCGAGGCCGCCGACCGATACGGGCAGCATTCCCAGCACCCAGATGACCGGCAGGAGAATGAAGAAATAGAGGAACGGCGTGTCGTCTCCCAGGGAACGGGCGATGAGGAAGGCCGCCGCAACACCGATCAGCTGGAATACGATTGAGACGATGAAGCTCCAGGCGACCGACGACAGTGACCGGTGATATGAGACGACATCCCGGATGAAACCGGCGGTCCTGGCGGAAAGGGTCCGTTTACCCGCCGGGGCCAGACGCTCCAGCAGCGATTCCGTCCAGGCGTTGAAGACGAGGGGAATTGCCAGGGTCGCTGCGGCAAAGAGCACGAATACGGCGGTGATGACATTGTTTTCGAACACCGCCGCGCCGGTGACCGCCGCATGGAGCACGGCGGCGACCGACATGATCAGAAGCGCCGCGGTGCCGATGAGCCGTTCTGCGACGATCGAGCCGACCGTTCTGGCGTCGCCGCTGCTCGACCGGTAGAGAAAATAGCCGCGCGCAATGTCCCGGCCCACCACTTCCGGAAGGAAGAGATTGAAGAAGAAGCCGATGAAGTAGTGCCGGGTCAGTTCGCCTGTCGAAAAGTCCAGGCCGCGCGACTTGAGGAGAATGGCGCTCCGGAATGCGCCGACCACGTTCCGCAGGCAGAGCAGCACGAATGCCGAGATGAAGGGCAGGGGCCCGGTCCTGGCGAGATGGGCTCCGATTGCCCCGGCATCCAGGGTGAGAAAGAGATATCCCAGGATGATGACGGGTATGACGATCTGAAGAATGAGCTTGAGTCGTCTGCGTGTCATGCGGCGATTATGCCTCCACAACGATTACACGTATTCAATGCCGGAGATCCCGCATCATGAGCAGGCCAGTGCCCATCGACATTCTCGTCTGTCCTGAATGCTCGAACGGTCTCTCTTCCGATGGCGGCGGGGCCCGATGCAGGGCGTGCGGATCGCGCTTCGGGCGCAGGGGCCGGTCGCTCTGCTTCGCCGCCTTCGACGAGTCCGATATCGCCGACCCTTTCGACCGTCTCAAGTATCTCCTCAAACGGCATCCCGCCCTCTATTCGTTTCTGAATTTCATCATCGGCCCCGTAAACAGCAACCGGAGCGTTCTGCGCCCGTTTCTCGAGGAGCATGTCGCGGGAGGAGACGTGGCCGCGGTGAATCTCGGCAGCGGGAACACAGATATCTCGCCGTTCGTTTCGAACATCGACATCTTCCCCTATGACAATGTCGATCTCGCCTGTACGATCGATTTTCTCCCGATCCGGGACGAGAGCGTGGATGTGGTCCTGTCGGTGGCCGCGCTCGAGCATGTGCCGGAACCCGAAACCGTCGTGGCCGAAATGCACCGTATCCTCAAACCCGGCGGCGTTCTCTATGTCATGATGCCGTTCATCCAGGGATTTCATGCATCGCCCCACGACTATTCCCGCAGAACATCAGCCGGATTGCGGCGTCTCATGAGAAACTTCGAGGAGACCGGGCTTCATGTCGCCTCGGGACCCACCTCCGGTCTGCTCTGGGTGCTCCAGGAATGGGCGGCGATCCTGTGTTCCTTCGGCAGCAGGCGGCTGTATTTCCCGCTTCACATGATATTCATGGTTGCCACGTTTCCCCTGAAATTCCTCGATATTTTCCTCAGACATCACCCGATGGCGGAGAACATCGCCTCGGGCTTCATTTTCACCGGCAGAAAGAGTCCCGGCTGACCGGGATGTGGGACCGGCCGACGTTTCATGTGGTGCGCGGTCCGCGTTCGGTCGTGTCGAATTGCTCCGTTCCCCACTGTTTGATCCCGGTGATGGATTCCCCCTCGAACAGGAACACCCCCGCTCCCATCACCCCCATGACAATCATCTGGGCGAACCAGATGAGACTGATGGCGAGCGCTGTTTCACCGCTCATGCCCACCGTGCCGAAAAAAAAGACGAACGCCCCTTCGCGCAATCCGATACCGTTGATGCTCACGGGGATCATGCTGACCAGCCAGATGATGGGAAGCAGCATGAGAAAGACGATGAGCGGAGTGTCGTCACCGATGGACAATGCAATGACCCATGTGGATGCAATGATGATCGCCTGTATGGTCAGGGAAACGAGAAAGGCGGACACAAGCGCCCGCGCTCCCCTGCGGAAGCCGAGAAACGAGCGCACGACAGCGATGACCGGAGCCATGCGGTTCGAGAGTCTGTGTGGCATCATCCGCTCCACGAAGCGTTCAGCCGCGCCGTGGAAGAAGAGCGCCGAGGCCGCAAGGGCACAGCCGAAAAGCACCGTAATGACATGAATCAGCCGCGATGCGAGGAGACCCGGCATGAGTGCGTGGATCAGAAGAACCGAGGTGAAGGAGAGGCACATCATGGCGAGGATCCCAAGCACGCGCTCCATGATGATCGTGCTTACCGTGGATTCGTTCCCTCCGCTGTAACGGTAGAGATAAAAAGCGCGGGCGATGTCGCCTCCGACCGCCGTGGGCAGGAAGAGATTGAAGAAACCACCGATGAAATACAGGCGGACAAGGGCGGCCAGGCCCACATTGGAGCCGATGTGCCGCAGAAGGATACGGTTCCGGTATCCGGCGCCCAGGTTCTTCAGCATGATGAGGCCGATGGACACGGCGAACAGTCCCATGTCCATGCGCGCCATTCTGGCGAATATCTCTGTCGCCTCCAGGCGTGTGAAAAGAAACACGAACACGCCGATGGTTATCGCTGATTTCACGATGACGACGGTATGTTTTTTCATGGATGATGTTCCGTGGGATGTCCCCGTTTCCGGGATGACGGCCTAATTGTAGGGATCGTTGAGATAGATATCATCCGGGGGATCTTCCTCCTGGGAATCGGCGTCGGGATAGACCTGTGTGACATAGAATTCGGGGCTTCTGAAGACATATTGGAATTGCAGGTTCTCACCGAAATGCTCAAGGACATATTGGGAATAGAAATACAGGTACCGCCGGTTCCTTGTCACGATGAACACATTGGGCCGTTCGTACAGGGCGCGGTAGATGTTGTCGATGCCGAATTCCGCCAGACGGGCCTTCGTTATGGGTGTCCGGAGGGTCGTGCCGAGCAGGACCAGCTTCCAGTCCCGCATGAAATCGAGGGTGTCGAAGGGGAGAATGCTTTCCCACGGGACCGAGCCCCAGATAACATAGAGATCGTCCGGCGAGGGGTCCAGTTCCCCGACCGTGTTCTTGAACTGCCGGTTCGCCGCGATCTTGTCCGCGCTTTCACGGTGTTGTTCGCTCAAAAAGAACAGGAGGGCGATGCAGATTCCCCCTATCATGGCGGTATTGACGATCTTTCTCACCGGTGAAAACTGTTCAAGCTCGCGTGAGCTGAAATACATCGCCGCCACCAGGAGAAAGGAGAGGACCGGCTGAATTACACGGTTCGGCAGCTGCCTCGCCACCAGCAGGTAGAGAAATACGGCGAATATCAGGGCAAGCGTGGCGAGGATATATGCGCGATTACCTTTTTCCCCTCCCCGCAGATAGAGCATGAAGAACACCGCGAGAAGCACCATGAACCACTGGTCCAGGATTTTGTCCGTGACAGTGCCGAACACCTCGCCGATGGAGAGATATGTCTTGAATGAGGGGAATTGAGATGAAATTGATTCGAGCTTATCGACACTGAACAGGTCCTCGTCGGCATGGAACCACGACCGCATGAGGAACAGGTCGTTCCTGCTCCATCCCGCATCATCGAATATGTGCTTCGTTTCCTCGTTGTACTCAATGTGGTCGTAGTCGATGAACCGCGATTTCAATTTGCTGAAGGTGAAAAACTCGGCCCACGCCGGGTCGCTTCTGTAATACTGTCTTTCAAAGGTCCTGAGCCCGAAAACGGCGATGGAGACGATGAACCAGAACCCGATGAAATCGCGAATCATTCCGCGGTCGTTACGGTTCCTCCAGACGCTTATCGAGAGGATCGGCAGCGATATGAGCATCATCAGGAAAAACCCGTTCGTCCGCACGAGAGCGGACGCAATCAGCAGGAAGATGGCGGCGGCATATGAGACCCACCTGCCCCGGGTGTCTTTCGACAAGCCGTTGAAGAACAGGAAAACACCGCTCTGCGCCGCGATACAGGCGGTGATGGTGTATTGCATGTTGTTGAGAAGGAACAATTCGACGAAGAAGAGATAGAGCAGGAGGAACAGGAGTCTCCTTGCCGATCCATCCTTGTCGATGACGGCGTATGCGAGGGCGACCATGGAGATGAAATGGAGGAAATACTGGTACAATCCGTACCAGGGAATTGCCTGCGTCTGCGAATAGAGATATTTGAGAACAAAGCCTATGAACACGTGGGTGTATCTCAGATGCTCGTCCGGTTCGATGCTGGAGCCGTTACCCGATGCGATGAACAGCATCCCGATGTCATCATTCGTCTGGAAGGAGGAAACGAAGAATATCCCCTGAACAAGAAAGAGGATGCCGATGATGAACAACGCGACAACGACCGGCGGAAAGCGTGTCATGACGCTCTGGATTTTCGTCGAAAGGGGGTTCTTCGGCCGTGGTGGCGCGGCCGGTTCGTTTTTCTTTCGCCGTTTTTTCGATTTTCCCGCCATGTATGTATCCTTGAGCTGACAGTTAGCTTTTACCCGTGCCGCCCGTTTCACGTCCGGTCCGGCCGGCTGTCCGGGATGAACTCCCTGTCGAGCAGGCCGAACACGACCTTGTCCGTATAAGCGCCATCGAAGTGTTCATGCTCACGAAGCGTCCCCTCGCGGGTGAACCCGAGAGACTCGTAGAAATCGATTGTCCCCTCGAACGACGCCTCGGTCTTGCAATAGACGCGGTGGAGCCCCATGGTTTGGAAGACATGATCGAGCATGAGCCTCAAGGCCCGTTTCCCGTAACCCGCCCCCCGAAGCTCCCTATCCCCGATGAATATGGCTATCCCGGCATGCGCGTGCAGGCGATCGATGTCATAGAGCGATATGTTCCCGATGTGGCGATTCGATTCTACCAGCTCGATGGCCCAGACCTGGCGGTGTTCGTCATCCACCATCCCCCGGAACCAGCGCTCTTGCGATTCCATCGTTCGCTCCCCATGCAGGCCGATGCGCCGCATGATGAGGGGATCCCTGATCCACGAAAGAACCCGGTCCAGGTCCCCGAGCTCCAGGGGACGAATGGCGACCGTACCGTCCGACTGTTTCATGGCATGTCCAGCACCCATTCCGAGCATATCCTGTCGATTGTTGTAAAATCCCGTTCGAGGCATTCTATCGACGAGCCGCGCAGAATGACATGGCCGAACCGATGGCTGCCCTGGTCGAATTTTTTGATGGGTTCGCCCGGCTTCAGGTCGATGACGGCTTCGATGATGTCCGATTCGAGATGTTCGTGAAAAAGACCGGCGTCCGCTCCACGGCCGAGAACGCCGTCGGTTTCCGAGCCCAATATCCGCACGCCGACACAGTCTCTGCGGCTTCGGTCAAGCGCGGGCGGGTCCCCGAGCGCCATCGCAATGGCGGCCTTCTCCGTATCGACCCCGGTGCCGAGCTCCATTATCCGGGGCAGGCAGTTGCCTCCGAGGCGGGCGCCGAGCTCGAGAACGACCGGGCCGTCCGCCGTGATCATGACATCCAGGTTGAGCGGGCCTTCATCAATGTCGAAAACCTCGATGCACCGGGAAACAAGCTCTTCCGTCGCCGCAATGTCCCCGCGGTCAAGCGTGGACGGCGCCGAATGGCCCAGCGGCACATGCCACCTGTTGATATACTTGTTGGTAATTTCCATGAAGGCGAGTTTGCGGTTCCGCACGATGCATTCTCCGCCGACCTCGCGGCCAGCGATGTATCGTTCTATCACCACGCTCCGTTCACCCTGTGAAAGATCGGCGCCTCTCCGCCATGCCGCCTCGATTCCATCGGCGCTTTGGAGCACCGACACACCCCTGCTTCCCGATGATTCGACCGGCTTGAGGATGACGGGGAATCCCACCCGTTCCGCGATCTCCCGCGATTCGCCGGCCCGTCTCGCGATACCGAAAGCGGGTACGGGAATATCATGGGCCGCGAGGATTTCACGCAGCCTGAACTTGTTCATGATATTCCGCGCCGTTTCATGCCGATATCCGGGCAGTCCCAGCTTTTCAGCCACAAACGTGACTGTGGAGACCGATATTTCCGACGCGATCGTCATGACGCCGTCGATGCTTTCCCGCCGCGCCACGGCCAGCACGCCTTCCATGTCGGTTGTGCTCACGTGGCAGGGAACATCGGCGATTTTCAGGCCCGGTTCGTCCGCGTTTCCGCCGCACACGACGGTGACCAGGCCCATTTCACGGGCCTTGTGTATTGCCGGAAGCTGAAAAACACCGGCGCCGAGTATCATGATCTTTTTCTGCATTATATTTTTTTCTGCCGGACCGTGTACCGGGGTATCTGATGTGTCGACTGAATGATGCGAATGAGGTATTCCCCGATGATGCCGAGGGAAAAGAGTATGACGCCGAACAGAAAGAGATTGACCACCATGAGGCTCGCCCAACCGGGCGTGCTGATGCCTCTGAAGAGCTTTTTGAAGATATTATAGAACCCGTAAATGATGCTGATCGATGATACGGTCATGCCGAATGTGCTGACGAATTTCAGCGGCAGGGTGGTGTTCTGGAGAATCGAATCGAGCGCCGCCTTGACGATGCGGCCGGGGGTGTAGGTGGATGACCCTTCCTTGCGCTCGTGGTGCTCCACGGGGACATTCGTCATGTTCACGGTTATGCTCAGAAGCATGGTGCCTATGATGGGGTTATAGGTGTTCTGAAGAATCAGTTGCCCGGTGACCTGCCGTCTTATGATCCGGAACGGGCCCATTTTCAGCGACCGGCTCTTTTGGAAGATGTATGAGTTGACGATGTTGTAGGCCTCGGAGATCATGTTTCGCAGGGGGTGGTGTTTCTTCTCAATCGGAATCCCGATGACGGCGTCGAGCCCCGGATGGGCGTTCATTTCCCCGATGAGTTTCGGTATCTCTTCGGGTGGATGCTGGAGGTCGTCGTCCATGGTGATGACGTAATCGCCCCTGACATGTTCGAAGCCGCACATGAGCGCCCTGGGCTGACCGGCGTTTTTCATGAGCTGGATCAGCTTGACACGGGGGTCGTTCTCATGGATTTCCTCCAGGACCCGCCAGCTGTCATCCGGACTGCAATCGTCCACGAAAACGATCTCGAACGGCTCTCCCACCGTATCCATCACCGCGATGATTCGTGAATACAGCTCCCCGATCATCGTGGCGGAACGGTATATGGGAATCAGTACGGAATATACTGGTGTGTTCGTTTCCATCGAAACCGGCTTTCTCCGGTGAGTGGCCGCGTCCTTCCGCCCGTTCATCGCGGGAAGGGGCGGTGTCAGCTCCCGAGGCAGGTGGCAATATCACAAACATTTGATATTGAATGTCTTAATGCCGAAAATATCACACATGAGGCGATAAATGTCAAGGAGTAATTGCCGGGAGTGAACGGCTGCCGGTCATTTTGCATGCGATCTTCCAATTAAGTTTGCCTCGCTGGATGGATTCAGTATACTTGAATGAAATGAATCAGCCACGAAATAAAGGAGGAAAAAACATGGCTCCCTATGCCCGTGTTCCCACACCCGTCACGGCATCGGTCAGGCGCGACTACCGCGCCGCATCGATGCTGGTTTCTGCCGTATTTTTCGGGTTGATGACTATGCTTCATCCGTCGCCGTCCGCGGCGCAGGATACGGTGGAAGACCTTTTGCGGGTCATCGACGAAGAGGCGGCGAAGGTCGAGGCGAGTGTCATCGAATGGCGCCGGGATATTCATGCCCATCCCGAGCTCTCGAACCGCGAATTCAGAACGGCGGGCATGGCGGCCGATCACCTGGAATCCCTTGGCATGGAGGTCCGTACGGGTATTGCTCACACGGGAGTGGTCGGCGTTCTCAGGGGTGGCGGGCCGGGGCCTGTCGTGGGGCTCAGGGCCGACATGGACGCCCTGCCGGTGACCGAGCAGACCGGGCTTCCCTTCGCTTCCACCGTACGCGCTGAATACAACGGCGCCGACGTGGGGGTCATGCATGCATGCGGGCACGACTGTCACACATCGATACTCATGGGCGTGGCCCGGGTTCTTGCCGCTGTTCGCGAGCGTCTCCCCTGTACCGTGGTGTTCTTTTTTCAGCCCGCCGAAGAAGGTGCTCCCTCGGGAGAGCGCGGCGGAGCCGATCTCATGATCGAGGAGGGTGCGCTGGAAGACCCCGCTCCCGGTGCGATGTTCGGGCTGCATGTGAGCACCGACTATGAGGCGGGTGTCATCGGCTATAGGCCGGAAGGCGCCATGGCGAGCGCCGACGGTCTCCGCATCACCGTAACCGGAAGCCAGACACACGGCGCATATCCGTGGATGGGCGTGGACCCCGTGGTGGTCTCGGCGCAGATCATTCTTGGCCTTCAGACCATCGTGAGCAGGCAGCTCGATGCCATTCAGGCGCCGTCGGTGATAACCGTGGGCATGATCAACGGGGGCATACGGAGCAATATCATTCCCGACGAGGTCAGAATGGTCGGCACCATCCGCACCCTCGATCCCGACATGCGGTGGGACATTCACAAGCGTATCGAAACCACCGCCGTAAACATCGCAGAAAGCGCGGGGGCGAAAGCCGATGTGTCCGTGGGTGTGGGCGTCCCCGTCACCTACAACGACCCCGAACTGACCGCAGGCATGCTGCCCGTGCTCGGGCATGTGGTGGGTGAGGAGAACCTGGTGGTGTCCCGGGTGCACACCGGCGCTGAGGATTTCGCCTTTTTCGCGGAAAAAGTGCCGTCGCTGTACATCTTTCTCGGAGTGCGGCCGAAAGGCGTGCCAGATAACGAGGTGGCTCCCGTCCATTCGCCTCTTTTCCGCGCGGACGAGGACGCGTTGTCATACGGCGTCAGGGCATTGGCGGGCATGGCCGCTGCTTACCTGTCGGGGAATTGATGCGCCGGCAAACGAAACGGGCGAAACGTCATGAACCGGAATCGTCCTGGCCGGAGGAGTCATTCAGCAGACGTTCGAGATCGTCGATGACCCGGTCGAGATCGCTCCGATGGCTGTCCCAGTGTTCCGGGCCTTTTTCCATGAGTATTCCCAGGAGCTGTTTTGCTCTCTTGAGCTTTTCGTCGCTTTCGTCCATGCGCCGGTGATGGGTTGTCCGTTCCCGTTCGTCGATGAGCTCGACCTTTCGTCTGCCGAGCTCGGCCTGTTTCCGCTCAAGGTCTTCGAAGACGTCGCTGGTCCGTTTGACATAGGCGTTGAAGAGAGACTGCTGGTCCATATCGATCCTCCCGTCTGACTGTGCGCCGGCATTCACCGGTGCGTGGGTGAGGTTCTTCATATGGGATGTGCACAATGTGTTCCATATCGGGCGCACAGGTATGAATTCGCTGTAAGCAGGCGTTCACGGCTCCGGAATGCGCGGGTGATGGTTCACGGTACCGGCTTCATGCAGCCACCGGTCTGATGCATCCGGTCCCGGGGGTCCGTTTGAGGGCCGTATGTCCTTTCAACGGCCCGGCAACCCGGATGCAGCCGGCCGACCATCTGCCGCTTGCAGGGCCACCCCTCCTGTGTTATATAGTTCTCAGGTGTCGATCTACGGCTGATGAATGCAATTCGAATCAATACGGCCGCTTATGTTCGTTTCATTCAACCGGACGGGAGCCGACAATGCGTGTTTACAGTGTCATCAATGTATTTCCTTCAGCGATTCTGGCAGTGGCCGCCTTCTTTCCGATCCTTGCATCCGCACCCGAATCGTGCGCCGAAACCGTGCTCGAGCCCTATGCATACACGCAGGACTTCGAGGGCGGTTCGCTCGCGGCCTGGGCGTCCTATCCCCTCTGGCAGGACACCGCCTTCGACCAGAATATCCGTGTAAACACCATCGCACCCGGCGATTCCAACATCTCCCTCGTGCAGATCGTGACGCCCTACACGAATGTGGACAACTACGCAGGCGCCCAGAAACGCTTCGATGCCTGGATGACGCCCGGATCGTCGGTGTCACTCCGGTACTACCTGAAAACCCACCTTCCCTGCGAGTTCATAAAGCTCAGGATCGCGGCGGGACCCGACGGCAAGGTCGATGTCACCGTTCCCGATCCCCCTGTAAACCGCTGGGTATGGCTCAGGGTGGATTTCGCCGGGATCATCGGAGAAAATCCCGGACTTGCCGGCCGTGACAGGATAAAGGTCAACACTCTTGCCGTTCTCGCAAAAATCCCCGATGCTGATCCGGCGATGCCCTTCTATCTGGGGCTGGACGATGTGACCTTCACGGGCGCGCGCGACATGGAATTCCGTTTCGCCGAGCCGGCGGTACACGAACTGACCGAGTTCAAGCCCCGGGTGGCTTCCCGCCATTACCGGCGCGGTGATACGTTGGCACTCGCGGGAACATGGCCGCTCGATGCCGGGCGGGTTACGGTCGCTGTCACCCCCCTGCTCGATGATTCGGACGTGGTCCATGAGTCGGCGCTCGAACTGCGAAACGGTTCATGGCGTCTCCGTCCGGTACGCATCGATTTTCCGGAGGGCATGTACATTGCCGCGCTCAGGGCATACCGGGGCGGGGATCTGCTTTCCGAAAGCCGGCTGTCCTTTATCGTGGCGCCCGAAGACATCGGCGGCGTCCACCCCCGGCTCTGGTTCGACGCCGGGCGTGAAGCATGGATAAAGGAACGGCTGAACAGCTCCCGGTTCGCCGGTGTGAAGGAGGACATATTGCGGAACGCCGCCTCGAGCCGTGAGGAACTCCCCGTGGACGGCATCCACTGGGATTTCGACCAGTTCCCCGACGAGGACGCGCTCCCGGTATGGGGACGCTGGACCGGCGTGCTTTTCGACTGGGGGGACGCCATGTACTGGAACGCCCTGGAATACCGGCTCCTGGGGAACCGAGAGGCCGGGGAATACGCCCGCGATGTGCTCCTGCGCATCTCCTCGTTCCCGAACTGGGATCATCCCTGGATGCTCAAACGCGGCCGGTACGATTATCTGCGCAACGGCGAACTCCACCAGCGCGTGGCCCTCGCCTATGACCTGACCCACGATCTCATGAGCGGCGAACAGGCGGCCGGGGCGCGGGCGGCGATCCTGAAAAACGCCCTGTACGGCGCGTTCAGGACCTATGTCCGTGACGACATGGTGACCAACGACACATCGAACTGGATCGCCCACGTGATCGGCGGGGCCCTTATGTGTCACGCTGCGGTGTATGGCGATGCGCCGGAGACGGATACACTGGAGCCGTGGCTCAGTGGAAGTTTCTTGAAACTCCGGGATTTCGTGACGGGAACATTCACCGCGGGAGAATCCTACGGCGAGGGGATGGGGTATTACAGCACGGCCATGCGCGCCCTCGCCCGCAGCCTGCCCTGCGTGGACAATGTGTTCGGCATCGACTTCAGCCCGCTCATGGAGGGATCCTATGGCGAGATCGTCTGGTCGGGAAAAATCGCGGACAGGGTGTATTTCTTCTACGGGGATTCGGGCGGACTGCGGCCCCTCGACAGGTGGGCGTGGCTGCTCCACAAGACCCATGAGCCGCTGCTCGGCTGGCTGTACAATTATCTGAAGAACGATGATGTCTTCTATGACGTCCTGTACGAGACGGAGGATGTGCCCCGGGACGATCCCTACGACGAGAACCCGGTGAGGGTGTTCCGTGACATCGGGAACATCGTTTTCAAGAGCGGCTGGGAGAAGGATGCCTTCGCGTTCGTCATGCGGGCCGGCCCCTTCGTCAACCACCAGCACATCGACCAGGGCTCGTTCTGGCTGGCGGACCGCGGCGAGATCTTCATCGAGGAGCGTCACGGCAGTTCATATTACAGCGGCCCCCTCTACCAGTCCTGGTATACCCAGCCCGTGGGGCATTCCACCATTCTCATCGACGGCAACCATCAGAGCCAGCGGACGGGCGACACGAAATACATCGCGGACGGGTTCGACGATCATGCCTTCATCGACCACTTTCTCGACGGTGAGAGCGCGGCGTTCGCCACGGGGGATATCGGCCGGCTCTACTGGGACAAGGTCGACCGGCTCCGTCGCCATGTCCTCTTTCTCAAACCGAGCACCCTGCTCATGCTGGACGAGGCAGCGCCCGGAAGTGAGGGGGATGTGGATGTCACTCTGCTCTACCAGACGGAGCGACTGGACGATATTACCGCTGCGGCCGATCACTCCACCATCGCGAGCGGGGACGCGCTTCTCCACCTCATGCATCTCGCGCCCGCCCGCAGGGCCGTGGAACGTGTCGAGACCCCCCACTATCTCAGGACCCTCCAGGAGCGGCAGCCGCTCGAAAGGGAGGGCATGCTGACGGTGACCGCGAGAACCGGCGGGGTTCCGCTGGTCATGGCGAACCTGCTGACGACGACGGCGGCCGGGGAGGGGATCGATGTCGTCACGAACGAGGGTGCTGGCCATGTTGCCGGCGCTGCGGCGGGCGTCGATTTCGCATTCACGACCGGGCCCGGATCGGTCTGGTCGAACGCCGGATTCGTCACCGACGCCCTGGCGGTTACATGGGACGGCGCACGGGTGTTCGCGGCGCTTGCGACCAGGTTCGAGCAGGACGGTCGTCCCGTTCTTTCCGCGGAACGGCCGGTGACCTTCGAACGGCACGCCGGAAGGTTCAGGTGCTATCACTCGAAGGCGGGGACGGTCAGGTTCGGATCCGTCGGGCCGCCCCGGAAGGTCGTGCTGAACGGCTCCGAAACCGTCGGTTTCACCTGGGTAGCAGAAAGCCGCACGGTCGCGCTCGATGCTCCGGCGGGAGCGTTCTCGGTCGAAATCACCGTCGATTGAATCACCTGTGATGCAGGTCATCGCGAATGCTGTTCATAGAGCCACGGCCGGGGGCCGTAGACGGGAGGCTCGGCGCCGAGCTCGATCGCGCCCAGGTCGGGAGCCTCACCCGAGAAATCGTCGTTGATGTTGGGGAGCGGCGTTCCCGCATCGACCGCTTTCGATCCCGGCCGCAGGCGGAAGTCGAAATCCTGCGGATAATAGTGCCGCCCCGGATCATCGGGATCGGGCCGTCTGACGTTCCGGAAAATATCGTAGTCGACGATGACCCCGTGCTCTTCCCTCCCCGTGGCCGCGGTGAACTCCTCGAGGGTTTCGAACCTGCCGGACAGGATGTCGTCCCCGCGGAGCTGATAGGTGACGAAGGTTTCCGGGCCGGGGGACCGCCAGTCGAACTGGATGGTGGAGTTGCGGTTCGGCCTGCAGCCGTTGTAGTCGAAGGTGGTGTATTCGGTGTAGGTCCCCGCCCGGAGGATCGGCCTGTCCGGGGCGTCCGTGCCCAGGAAGAGATTGTTCCTGAGATGGACGTTGGAATAGCTGCCGCTGCGGACCCACTCGGTGATCATGGTGTTGTGGAAGACGAAAATGCCCGCCGGGTGGATGTTGAATTTGAACGCACCGCCGGAGGGCGCGTGGCAGGCGATGTTCCGTATGAAATACGCAGGACCGCCATAGATGGGCTGGGCGGAATAGGCGAAATAGGCCACATTGAATCCCCGGTTCTCGTACACCCTGATGTTGTGCACTCCGCAATCAGCCTCGATGAAGTCGTCGGTGCAGTTGAATATGTCATTGTTGTGGATGTCGATGGAGACGACCTTCCATTCCTCGCGTTCGGGCGGGCCCTGCTCGGTGATGTCGATGCCGTCGTGGAAATTCGCGATGTAGTTGTTGCGGACCACATGTCCCTGGCCGTTGATGTCGATGGCGATGAACGAGCTGAGGTCCGCGACCGGGCCGATATCCCGCCACATGCCGGAACGGCCGTGGGTGTGGGTGGAATCCTCGCGTCCGATGATGGTGTTGTCGGCGATATGGAAATTTCTGCTGCCCCCGAACTGGGCGTTGATCCCGCAGCCCACGTTCTCGAAGCGGCAGTTCCTGACCACCAGGCCGTCGCAGCCGTCGGTAAACCTGAGCCCGGCCATGATCCCCACCTCGCAGTTGCGGATGGTCAACCCCTCGATATGGGTGTGATCGGCGTAAATGACGTCGAACAGCCTGTAGACTCCGTCGCCATCCAGGACAACCTCTCCGTCCCCTGCGCCGCGAATGATGATCGGCTGCTCCGGTGTGCCGTTTCCGGAGAGGTGATAGGTGCCGTGAAAATGCATGCCCAGAGGCTCGTAATACCGGCGGCGCTCGCAGTGGTAAAGGCCGGCGTGGACGAGAATCGTGTCCCCCGGCTTGATCGTGGCGCTGCCCCAGAGACTCTTCCCGGCCCCGTAATATGCCTCCATGATGCTGACGAAGGAGGGCTCCTCCTTTTCACCCTCGTATCCGGGAGGATAGACATGCAGCACGCGCCCGCCCGCCGTTTGCGGGGGCTCGGGACGTGTGGTGATTTCGACCGTCCGTTCAGCCTTTCCGGCAACACCGTCGGGGTCGCCGAGAATGAACCGGCATTCGTAGGTTGTCCCCGGTTCGAGACCGAAGATGCTTCCCGCGAACATGTTCGGCGCTGTGAAATCGACATCGACAACCGGATGGACGATCCGTTCTCCCTGGATGCGCAGGAACGGCAGCCCGTCACGCCATTCCGACGCGCCCTTTTCGCGGAATGAAACGTCGACGCGCGCATTGCGGTTGTCATCGCCCTCGATGGTCCATTCGAAACCGGCGTTTTCGAGGGTCGGGGGTTCGACGGTGAAGGTTCCGGCCAGCACCGGGTCTTCAGCCCATGTTGTTCCTCCAAAGAATGCAAGGCAGACGGTCGCCACTACCGCCCGGATGATGATGCCGACGCAGGTTCCGGTGCGCATGTATGACACTCCCTTTTCATGGTGGTATGGTGTCCGGCCTTTGGGTGTCACCGTCAGCCGGCCCGGGTCAGTCGAGATCGTTCTCGTAGTCTGCATCGATACTACACCGTTCGCCGAGCAGCCCGGAAAGCGGATCGTACTGCTCCGGTCCGAATCCCCAGTGCAGGTGGCGCCGCCATCCCTCGGCGAGATCGAACTGCCCCGACATCCGGCCCGCCTCCCTGCTCATGGATTCCATGAGACCGAGGTATGTTCCGATGCCCTGGCTTCTGTCGAGCCAGCTTTTCTGGCTCTCGTGACAGGCGAGCATGGCGCGTTTCTTTTCGAATACTCCCGAAATATCGACATACTGTCCCGCCCGGACCCGGCGTCTGAGCGGATCCCTGAGACCGTGGGGCAGTGCATGATATATGGCGATGTCGCCTTCAACCGGTTCCCTGGGGGGATCGGTGGCGAAATTCGGCATTCCCCGTGTGAACGCGGCGGTCACGGCGATACGGGAGGTGTTCATGTGGTCTTCCATGTAGTCCTCGGGAGAGGGGACGAGCATGATCGACGGCCTGATCTCCCGGATCACCGCCGCAGCCCGCGAGACAAGATGCCTGTCGTACAAGATTTCGATATCTTCGGCGAGGGGAGGGTGGAGCACCGCCCCCGCCCGGTTCGCCGACATGCGCGCCTCCGCAATCCTGATGGCTGAAATATCCTCGGCCGGCAGGGAATCGGTCCCGCAGGAACCGCTGCCCATGTTCCACATGTGAGTCTCGCAGCCCGCTTCCCCGAGAAGAAGCAGGGTGCCCGCCATCATGAATTCTATGTCATCGGGATGGGCGGCGACAGCCAGCGCCGTATGTGTTCGATTCGTTTCCATGCGTTCCTTTCACATTCGCGGTCGGAAACCGTGCGTTGCCACTCAGGACAAGAGTGCAGCGAAATGTATTGTTTTTTTCTTTCATTATTATATATATAAAGCGTGGAAGGTTCCAAAGAAAATCACGCGAAGTGATGAGAGACGGTGATATGAATAAACACTGTTTCACGAGGTGAATCAATGGCGGACCAGACCCAGGCGGCATTATCCACTGGCACGATAGACCCCGGGCATATGACGATCAGCGACGGCGACAGGACCATCCTGCGCGAACTCGCCCGTCGGGTCGCAGAACTGGCCGCCCGGCCGGAGGAGGAGGAGAAGCGCAGGCTCTGGTATGCCCACAACGCGCTCGAACCCACGCGTCCCCTGATATTCTGCGATCCCGAGAACGGATGGAACGAGATAATACCCCCCGGGGATCTGACGTGTACGGGCATGCTGGCCCGCGAATGGGAATTCTCGCTCAGGAAGGAAGTGTTCTGGGGAGAATCCATGGGCGACGACCGTGTGGTGGAGCCTCTGTTCGCTGTTCCATGGATATATTTTGAAACCGACTGGGGCATGCATGAACGGAAGATCGGCGGCACGGGCGGCGGGTCCTATGTGTGGGAGGCGCCGCTTTCGAGCTACGATGATTTCGACAAACTCCGCTTTCCACGCATAACGGTCGACCGTGATGCGAGCGCTCGGATTCTCTCCCTTGCTGAGGATGTCATGGGGGGGATCCTCGCGGTCAAGCGCCGGGGGACATGGTGGTGGACGCTGGGCATGACATGGACGCTGGTCAACATCCGCGGACTCGGACAGATCATGTACGATGTCTATGATCATCCGGACGACCTGAAACGTCTGATGGGCTTCCTTCGCGACGGCACGCTGGCCCGGCTCGATTTTCTCGAGCAAAATGGACTTCTGAGCCTGAACAATGACGGGACGTATGTGGGGTCCGGCGGTTTCGGCTGGACCCGTGACCTGCCCGGCGGCGGATTCGACGGGGAAACTGTCCGGACATGCGACATGTGGGGCTTTTGCGAAAGCCAGGAGACCTCGACATGGTCCCCGGACATGTTCGGGGAATTCATTTTCCCCTATCAACTGCCGATAATGCAGCGTTTCGGACGCAACTGTTACGGCTGCTGCGAGGCGCTGGACGAGCGGTGGCGTTTCGTCAGGAAGATCCCGGGACTTCGCCGCGTGTCCGTTTCGCCCTGGGCGGACCGGCGTGTTATGGCGGAGCAGCTCGGCGGCGACCATATCTATTCCCTGAAACCTCTGCCCACCGATCTCGCGGTACCGGTGGTCGATACGGATCACATCAGAAGGGACCTGAGATCAGCGATGGAAACATGCCGCGCCAATCATCTGGAAGTCATCATGAAAGACAATCATACCATCGGCGGAAATCCTGAAAATGTAAGGACCTGGTGCCGGATCGCCCGTGAAGAGTCTGAAAGGGCTTGAGGAGATGATGTACGTGTGCGGATAGCGGGGAAAGAAATTTTTCTTGACAGATTGTGAAAACAAACGCATTATGAAAAAAGTGATTTACATAATTAGATTGGCTTGGGAGTGCGCGCCGCGCATTGAATGGATGAAGCTTCCATGTTTCGGAAATCAGCCGGTCCCATGGGCTTCGCCTCTGAACGTGTTGAGTGAGAATGGCTGAAAACAAAATTGAATATTTCTGTTTTTTTTCTTGTGTTGGCTGATAACGTGCAATAAATTAAGCCAATGGAGTATTCGTGGAGCTTTTCAAAGTGTCGTTTGGTTGTTTTGGACACTCTCTTTCCTCTGCAGAATCGCAACATTTAATGTATAGAAAAACTGAATCGGCCCGTATTTCGGTAGCGCAGTGATACGCCTTGAAATATTAAGCGCCGCAGCATTTTTTGGCTTGACATACTTTGATTGAGTGTTTATCATAAGTTCAACATTTATAAAAGATAGGGACGTAAGCTATAGTAATTACATATTTTTCTATTACATAATCAGGCCTTCGGGTTTTTTAAGGGGGTGATGCTCAAAGCCATTGGCTTGAGTTGAACATGTTTTTTTCGGTGCGAATCGAGAACAACAAAAATTTCCCGAAGGGAATAATGTCCAATTCCGGATTATTCGAGTGGAGGTTACATTGAGGAGTGGTATTAAGATCTATGTGGCGAGTTTGTTGGCAATCGGGCTGATGCTCTGTGCTTTTGCAAGTCCTTCCTTCGCCGCCGTTATGGCTGTCAAGGACTCGACATGGACTTCCTGGCCTCACACCATTTACTACATGGCGCACCTGTCCGGGCCGAACGCTCCGTACGATGACATCGAGGTGAATATCACCGCCGTCGATGAGTATACCCTGTATATTAATGGTGAAGAAGTCGGGTCGGATGACGACTGGACGACAGTTGAGACTTACACCGTAAACGTTTCCGCTGCGGATGTTCTTGTCGGCATCAAGGTTCACAACAGCGGCACCGGATTGGGCAACGGTCTCATGGTCGATATCAAGGCCGGCGCCGATTGGCTCGGAACCACGACGCTCAAGCGCCGGTCCGCGGTTGTCGGCGGTACGCGCGAGATCTTCCCTGTTCGCTGGTATTATTATTCCGGCGACATCACGAGCGCCGATTGGGGTGGGGACACCTGGTATGAGCTGGGCTACAATTCCGGCCGCCGGACCACCATCCTCGATGACACCGGCATTAAGGCACAGCTCGGGCAGGTCATGCTCGGCAAAATGGATATGGGCCAGTTGAGCTATCTTCCCGATCCGCACATCGAGGTTGTCACCGGCTATGTCGGCAATGTGGACCTCGGAAGCGCCGAGAACGGCGGTATTCAGCTTCGCCAGATCGAGGGGGAAAACATCGCCCAGGGCAAGCCCGCCCAGGAAGACAAGCTGACGGACGGCGATCCCACCAATACCTTCTTTGCCTACAATCAGGAGCCGCTTGGATCCTGGCGCTATGTCGACCTTGAAAGAATCTACCGTGTGAACAGGCTCGTTCTCTACACCGGCGGCACGAACCCCAATGAGTGGGAGCGCAAATCGGTACGCGGTTACGCGGTTGACATTTCCCTCGACAAGTTCCGCTGGGAAGAGGTCAATGTCATCCATGAGATCGGTGTGACCAACGCAGACGAGGGCGGGTACGACTACGCGACGGTCGAGTTTCCCGACGAGTGGGCGCGGTATCTCAGGTTCAGGATCACCGAGCCCCGTCAGGAATTCCCGATCATCGGCGATATCATGATCTATGGTGTCGGATACACCTATGAGGGCGCGTATGAATCGAACTGGGAGGATTTCGGCCTTCCGAACGTCATGAAGAATTTCGATGCCATTTCATGGGAAGGAAGCATGCCCGAAGGCACCGACATCAAGGTTCAGACGAAAACGGCCTATTACAGTGCTGAGGGAACGCTCGTCGAGAGCCCCTGGAGCTCCGAATATTCCATCAAGTCCTTCCCTCTTGAGTCACCCGAGCCCGCGTCAATGATCAAATACCGTGCGAAGCTCGAGACGCAGGACATTTACAAGACGCCGGTCCTCAAGGAGATCGCTTTCAGGTATTCCGAAGAGGATCAGCCTCTTGCGGGCGCTTCCGGTTATATCGTTCCCAACCGTGTGGCGATGGGTATCGACACAACATTCGTCTACACGCTTTCCTACGATCTGCAGGCCGGTCAGAATATCAAGAATCTCGTGCTGTCCACGCCGGGATACGGTTCCGGAGTTTCGGTCCACAGCACCGACACCGATTCGGAACTGACCGTGGACAACAACGGACTGGTCGATATCAAGCAGTCCACACCCGATTCGCTCTATATCGAATTTACGAACGCGATCACGGATACTGACAATTCCGGACCCGATTCACTTTATGTGACGTTCAGAACCAAACTGCTTCGAAATATCCACAATTTCAACGCGTGGGTATACAATGAGAGCGGCAATGACGGCGCCGGCGGCCTGAGGGTCTGGGAAAACAGGGACCTCGGCACCTGGACGGTCATGACCTCTTCGATCATCAAGGGTGTTCTTTCGGACGTGAAGGCGGTTCCCAAGGTGTTCACGCCGAACGATGACGATGTCAACGACTTTACGGTGATCGAGTTCAATCTTGCAAAAATCGACGCTGATCTGAAGATCAAGATTTACGACACCAAGGGCAGTCTGGTGACGACAATTTACGATGGCGACCTGGAACCGGGGCCGTGGTTCGTGCCCGACGACCAGAAGCGTGACAATCAGGGCGGGGCCCGCAAGATGCCGGGATACTGGGACGGCAAGGACGAGGATGGTGATCTCGTTCCTCCGGGTGTGTATCTCTACCAGGTTGTTGCAGACACCGATGACGGTGAGAAGGTCGAGAGTGGCTCGGTTGTTGTCGGATACTGACGAATCGAGAGCTTTGAGATTTCCGATTACTTTATCTTATATAACTTCAAACTGGACGGGTAAATCAGATATGACGGGAAAAAACAGAAAAGCAATCACTCGATCGGTTCACCAGAGTAGGCCCAGATTCATGCTGGCGGTGGCGGTTCTTCTGGTCTTTATTTCCGCCGCAACGGCGAACGCGGCATTTTTCGACACGGCCGGTCAAACGGCGCGGCCCATGGGCATGGGCGAGGTTTTCCTCGCATCCTCCGGCGACGCAGCCGGATATTTCTACAATCCGGCGGGACTTTCCGCAATCAGCAACAGGAGCGTGGGTCTTGCCTATGGCATGCTCAACCCGACGATCACAAGCGACCTGATGAAATATCAGCTCACGTATGTGAATCCTCTCGGTGAATCAAGCGGGCTCGGATTCGGCATATCCGGTCTCGGCGCCGACGGCGCAAACGAGATGGTCATCAGCGCGGCATACGGCACCACCCTTGGCGAGCGTTTCGCCCTCGGCGGAAACATAAAGGTACTCCGCTGGGCGATCGAAGGCCAGGATGATCCCTATTCCGGAAAAAGCGATGACGATCTTTCGAAAGTTTCCTTCTCCCTTGACCTGAGCGCGTCGTATGCTCTCGGTGAACTGTTCGGCCTCGCCGATTTCGCGACCGGTCTCTATATTCGGGACGCAATCATGCCGAACATTTCCGAATCGGGTGACGACGGCGGAAAACTCCCCATTGAAGTGGGCCTTGGCCTCATGGCCCAGCGCGGCGAGGTTCTCGGTGAAGTCGATGTGGCATTCGTCAACGGCGAAACCATATTACGCGGTGGTGTCGAATCAGGTGTAACCGGTACGAGCCTCAAGCTCAGGGGCGGTGTCATCTATGGCAGCGATTTCGAAGACGATGTCGAACGTACGGACTTCGATTTCGGCCTCGGGTATAATTTCGGCTCGATGGTGTTCGATTACGCTTACAATCTGCCGATCGCGCTTTCGAATTCCGGCGGTCGTCATTTTGTATCATTCGGAGTTTCATTCTGAAAAATGCCAAAACGACAGGATAGATAGTGCCGATGAATACAGGGAAAATTTTGAGAGATCTGGTTAAAAGTGCTGTGATACCCGGTATCGCGCTCCTGATCTTGATGCAATCTGCCTCGGCGCAAATTGTAACGGAGCGCAGGTATTGGTCGCAGACTTTTCTATCCAAGGAATACCGGCCGCGATGGTTCGACCGATATGAGAATTTCGGTACGTACGATATGCGGCGGTATCCGCGGGCCCGTAAGCTCGAGGAGGGACATTCGGCTGTCGAATATGTCGATAATATCGTCAAACGCGGCCCCGTATCCCCCGTCACCTACGATCAGTTTGGCAATTTCCTTCTGCCCGGCGGCGAGATTTATACGATGACATGGAATCGTTCGAAACTGGGCGCCGAGGAATGGCAGGATGATCGTTGGTCGAACAGAGTGTTCAACAATCTCATGATTGCTTCGGACGAATTCTCGAACTGGCAGACCAAGTTCATTATCGCCAATGGCGGACAGTCCGGCGGTTACGGTCGAGGGATCAGGACGTTCTTTACGCCGTCCACTCTGAAACAGACCAATTTCGGAGGATTCCGCTGGGATGCCTCGTCAAGGAAAAACAATGTGTCTCTCGTGGCTTCCGCCGGCGACCGCCCGCTGTACGGCGTTCACTGGCAGAGTGTGCTCGGCGATATTCTCAAGATCGGCGCCACATATGTCGCTCGTCAGCGTGGGACGGTCGATTATTCCCACCAGGATATCGATGGATCCGATCTCACGAGTTCCACGATCATCAAGGACGAACCCCGTTACATCTATATCATGGTGACTGATGATTCTCCCGAGGATCAAGGTCCCGGCGCCATGGTTTATGATGTTCGGGCATACATAAACGGAAAACAGGAAAAAATCGCATTCAAGGGCGAGGAATATCCTGTCAAGGGACGCGTGTTCCGTATTTCCGACATGTTTCACAGAAAACGCTATTATCAGGGCGAATTCCAGAAGCAGTATGTGTTCAGTCACTATGTTGGAACTTCTTCGGACTTTCTGCACAGGGATGTTTCCCAGGATCGTAACAATCGTGGTTCCTGGCTTCTGGACCTGATGAACTCCCGTATTCTCAACGACCTTTTCCACAAGAGCGGTGAAACGGGCGCTGTGGGATATCTCAGTCTTCTCGATCCAAACGAGATGTGGGATCCGGACGATCCAAGTGACAGAAAACGCATGTTCAAGGCTGATATGTCCCAGGGCTACCTGGAGGCGAAGAACAGCGACCTTGTCGTGTATGAATTTCTCGTTCCCAATGGAACGCGCAAGCTCAAGTTCGATGTTCTTGCCGCCAACGATTACTGTATTGATTTGATTGCACCTCTCTACAGCCATCGCATGGACAGCGAGGCCGACTGGTATGACGAGCCTCTCAGCGATTCATGGAAGGGAAACTGGAGTATCGCTTCATATGACCAGAAGCATTGTGCAAAAGCTCCCGGCAATGTCAAGGACGGTTCGAACCAGAAGTGGGTTCGCGTCGAATATGACCGTATCACCGGCATGAACGTGTACGGCATGAACATGGAGCTTGACTGGCGTGGATTGTTCGTCAGGGCTGAGTTCAACGAGAACAATACGTTCTGGTCATATCCCTTGAACGATAAACTCAGCGGCGCCGCGAAGAACGAATACACCTCGCGCGCATGGTTCGTGAACGCCGAAAAGACCTTCGGCGACTGGAGTGTCGGCGCCGAACTCTTCAATTATCCCAACGAGTACATGCAATATTGGGCGCCCATCGACGACAACGATGATGACGACCACCTGCCCCAATACGACAGTGCGTCGGGAACGTATAATTCCTCTTCATATGACAATCTCGTGAGATACGGCGATGCTGATTTCGATCGCATGGTCGACACGACATGGAACAATGAGGAGTATCTCAGTTATTTCTATGATCATATCTCGATCGGCGACGATTTCAATCACAACGGCACCATCGACAGCCGGGAGAACGACGCCCAGATCGACCTTCCGTATGACCGCGATTCGAAAGGCCAACATTACTTCCTGAAAGTACGGCCGAAACTTTCCACGATTCTCACATTTGGTCATTATGATGTCAAGCAGGAATATCTGGGCGGACGGAACTTCACCCGTTACATGAAATTCGAGCATTTCCAGAGGCTTCCTGGTATCGGCGAGTTCCTTTTCTACAACAGGACGGAACGAATCAAGGATGATTATAATCTCGATGAGGGGAATCATAACCTGATAAACAACTGGACGACATCAAATACTCTGTCGACCAGGTTCACCATGATTCCAAATATGAACATCATCAACAATGCCCGGTTCTCGACATCCTATCAGGTCGGCGACCAGCGTAGAACGGACGGCACAGAGGAAGAGAACATTCAGAATCTTCTTCAAATCTACAATGGAAACGAACGTATCAAGCGCTATGGCGGCTATAATTACGGTCTCGAGCACAAGGCCGATTATACGCTCCGTGTCGCTGATGCGCGGGTGCTTCCCTCGGTTCGCCTTTTCGGCGTTCGTCTCTGGCGTGAGAAACGCATCAAGGAAATGAAGCTCATGCCGATGATCAAGGTTGTGCATACCTACAGTTACAGCCGTCCCAACAATTACGATATCCACAAGTACGACAGAAAGACACGTACCTTGCAGGTTTATCCGATTATCAGATTCGATTACCGTGTTGCACCGAAAACTCTTCTTCGCCTTGGCATCCAGGGCTTCCCCGGCTTCCCGGAGATGTATCGCACCCGGACTCAGTCGGCAGGAAAGCTCTATGATTACGACAGGCGGCGTCTGATTGTCGCGTTCGAGAACCAGACGCTCTATGAAGGATTCAATCTGCTCGTTATGGCGGGTGTACGGTTTTCGAAGCAGAAATATATTCACGATATCAGTAAGAAGGACCCCGGCGCGACGGAGTATTTCATCACACTTCAGTCCGAGGCCTCGAATTAATAGCGTGTTGAATACGAGTGATAACGGATAACAAGTGAAGGGATCAACATGAAACGATGGTCGCACATTGTAACAGGAGTACTTCTCCTGCTATCGGTGCATGGGACGGCATTCAGCCAGCTGTTGTTCAAACCTGGCATGGAACCGGAAAATTATGCACGTACAGGGTATCACAAATACGGCCGTTCGGTTATCAACCGTCAGGCCAACCCGAAATATGACAGTTTCGGTAATTATATCATGGATGGTGTCCGTGTCTTCAACTGGAATGAGGAAAAGATCAACTCACGCCATACGAAGGCCGGAGAAAAATACAGTACCATCAACAAAACGAACGAGATCGACGAGGGCGAGTACTTTCGTCAGTATTTGAATAATCTCGTTGTCGTTCATGAAACCCAGAAGTCATTTTCGACACGGTTTATCGTGGGAAATGAGATCCGTGTGAAATTCTCGCCGTTGACAGTCGACATGGCGGCCCTGAACGGTATTCGCTGGGATTTCGATATCAAGCAGAACTATTTCACCTTTATCAGTTCCAGGGCAGACCTTCCTCTCTGGTTCTCACGTGACTATGTGAACGACGAACTGCGCCACAGGCTGCTTCCCGTGTACATGACGGGTGCGCACTATGAACGGAAAGTCGGTATATTCAATGTGGCGGCGAACTATGTCAACTCTTATCGTTCGGACAGTTCACAATCGCGCCAGAAGAATTCGATTACCGGCACGATTCCATGGAACCCCAATGATGTGGAAATGCTGGTTGTCAAGTTCGAGGACGGAAGCAGGTTCGACGGCGGTGGACCCCGGATGTACGAGTTGATTCCCGTTGTTAATGGAGAGAGGCGTCCGGACATTCTCGTCGGGATAACCAAGGGAAGCTGGGAGCGCGATTTCACCGAGGTTCGCGCATTGCAGGACAATCCCGCTAAAGATCTGTATCAAAACAGATATTTCATGGATCCCCGCAGAATACCGCAGTATATAAAGTTCGACAATGCCGAATCGAAACGACTTCCCAAGAATTTTCTGATGAGGCGGGACAAAATATCGGCGGGATGGAACCAGAACGCCACAAATATCGTTGATATGTATAGGGAGTCCCTTGTCACTGACAGCAACGAGAAGTATCTTGAGGTCAACGGATCGGATTATCTCCAGTTCTGGTTTGAAATGCCCAAGACAAATCTTGCGGGTGATCCTATAGAGGTAAACGATGTAGAATTCAGGTCTCTTGTTGGAAATGATTATAAGTTCAGCATATCAGAGATCTATCACGACGAACACAATACCAACACCCAGAAGAACGCCACCTATTTTTATGTAGCCCGCGAGGCGCCTGGAAATGTAAAGGACATGTCAAATCTTGGTTGGGTGAAGTTTCGGCATGGCCAGGAAACGGCAAATATGCTTATGGGCTTCAGAGTCGATGCAGATGTGAAGGATTTCGAATTCGTCGCGGAATACAACAAGAATTTGAAATTCCGGCAATTCATGCATAACGACGCCAAGAAGTTCAATACGAATTCCGATGCGTACTATATCAATTTGAAACGTACGTTCGGCAAATTCCAGATCGGTGGTGAGTATTTCAATATCGATCCTCAGTATTCGACAACGTATGAGAACACAGATCCGTCATATTTTGCCATGAAGTCGATTCCCCTGCACTCCTGGACGCCGTATTTCCACGACGACGTCAGTCTCCAGGGTGGTCATGAGACCCCGTCAGGTTCATCGGACTCAGCTGGTTTCATGGCGAATACGATGATGATCAGCACGGTCGATGACAATGACGACAAAGACCGTTTCCCTGATTTCCATATTTTCTCGGATGTCCGTGACAGAAACGGAATATTCCCGGGATTGGACAGGAATGGTAACAATAGAACCGATACAAACGAAAATGACAATCTTGTGCCGG
>CAYNWJ010000001.1:7756-46837 GCA_964400815.1 uncultured bacterium | reverse complement strand
AGTTCCAGCGCACGGTCAAGAATTGTGAAACCGTCGTGATCACCCACCCGCGACTGGTCGTATGACGGATCCCCCCATTTCCACAGGCCGAGGCCCACTTCCGAGACCCACAGGCCGGAACTCCCCATTCTGCGGCACTTCATTCCCCTGTATTCCCTGGTAAACATGGCGCATCCCCCTTCCCCAAACGGTCGTTGTTGGTTGAGAACTCCTTTCATAATGTACGGACACGGCGACGGGAATTCAAGGAATAAGTCTGTAAACAAAGATGTTACAGACAAAAAATACACGGCCCCAATAAATATTGGCATGCAAATTAATAAACTATCAGTTCATTCTATAAATAACCATTGCATTAAATGAAATCATAAACTATATTATATACCGATGGACAATAAAATGAACCAAAATGTTATTATATGAAACCAAATGCTAACAAATAAACAACCAGTCATTAACACGGGGACGATACACTATGATCCATGGGATTCACCATGACGAATGGAGGCGGAACGGATGACCTATAAACAGAACACGGGAGATGACACATTGACACGGCGGGAACGGGAAAAACTCCAGCACCGCCGTGAGATCATGGACGCGGCGACCCGCGTGTTCGCGCTGAAGGGATTCTTCAACGCCACACTCGACGAGGTCGCGCAGGAGGCCGAGTTTTCGAAGGGAACCCTCTACCTGTATTTCTCGAGCAAGGAGGACCTGCTTTATGAGATCATCCAGGACAAGAGCGAAACCTTCAGCGAACTCATCCACCGGTGTGTAAAGGGCGAGCGCACTTTTCGCGAGGAACTGGAGGATCTGTACAAATCGTTCGCGGAATATTCGTTCGAATTCGAGGATTTCTTCACCATCATCATGGCGCACCATGCGAACAAGTACCGGGTGTTTTCCGGCGACCGGTCGGTCGAGCTCAACGAGATGCACAGCCGGTTCTTTGCCTTCGCCGATCAAAAGATCGCCGAGGCCCAGGACACGGGCGAGCTCAGAAAGGACATCAATCCCCAGTCCATACGGGGGGTCATCCACGGCGCACTCGACAATCTGCTCATGACCCGCTGGGAATGCGAGACTCTGGAGCAGCTCAAAATGAACATAGAGAGTTTCATGGACATCCTCTTCAACGGCATAGCGGAAAGGAAGGAGGCGGCACAGTGATGACGATGCGATTCGTGCAGGCGTTTCTTGTCGCGGCCCTGATCGCGGTTCTCCCGGCGCCATCGGCAGGCGCAGAAAGCCTGATCGATCTGACCCTTGACAGGGCAGTGGATGTGGCGCTGGAGAACAACCGCGAGATCATCAAGGCCCGCGAGGAAACGAAGCGCGCGAAATTCCAGGTGACGGAGGCGGCCGCTGCAGCGTATCCCCAGATCAACGGCCAATGGACCATGGACAAAAACCTGAAGCCCCAGGTGTTCGTGATCCAGTTCCCCGACGAGAAGGGAAACCTTCAGAAAAATCGGCTGAAGGTCGGAACCGATCATCAGGTGAACCTGGGCGCCAGCCTCACCCAGCCGATCTGGATCGGCGGAAAGGTCGGTACGGCGCTCGAAGCGGCGAAAATATACCGCCGCATGTCCGACGAAACCTATGAAACAGTCGAGCAGAACGTGGTGAACGGTGTCATGAACGCGTTCAACGGTATTCTCCTGGCACAGGAACTGGTGGATATCACCCGCGAGTCCCTCGAGCTTGCCGAAAAGCATCGCCGGAACGTGGAAATCCTCCACGAGGCCGGAGCGGCCACGGAATACGACCTGCTCCGCGCGCGGGTACATGTGGAGAACACCAGGCCCGATCTCATAGAAGCCGAGAACAGTGTGAACATCGCCATGCTCAGGCTTCGCGAGTCGCTCGGAGTGGAGCCCGGCGCGCCCCTGACCATCGACGGCGAGCTCGCGTCTCCGGACACGACGGTCTTCAGGATGGCCGAGGCGAAAACGGCCCTGAAAAACCGTCCGGACTTCCGCGCCGCAGAATACAACATCGATCTGCAGGACAAGGCGGTGCGTATCGCGCTCGGCGATTTTCTGCCCTCGCTTACCGCGGGGACGACCTTCGCCTATGTGGGAAACTTCGATACCTTCAAATACGCCGCCGAAGATTGGAACCCCTACTGGATGGCGAATGTGAGCCTGACATTCCCCATTTTCAGCGGGTTCAGGAACACGGCGAAATACCAGCAGGCGAAGGTGGACCGCCGCAAGGCCGAAACCGACTACAAAAAGACCCGCGACGCCATCATCATCGAGATCGAGGAAGGGGTCATGAATCTCCGCAAGGCGGTCACCCAGATCGAGAGCCGGAACATGAACGTCACTGAGGCGGAAAAGGCGGTCGAGATGGCCGAGTCCATGTACCGTAACGGCAGGGCGACACAACTGGAGGTTCTGGACGCCCAGCTCGCCCTCGAATCCTCGAAGACCAATCTCGCGAATGCTCTCTTCGACGGCAAAACAGCGGAAATCAATCTGAAAAAGGCGCTTGGCATCCTTGAATATGATTCGAAAGGGAGGAAGTAGGGACATGGAGAAACGTATGCTTATCATCGGTATCGCCGTCATGATCCTGGCGGCTTCCTGCGGCGGGAACGAAGCGCCCGAGGATGCGGGTGCGGTGGCCGAGAAGGTGACCAATGTCGCCGTATACACGGTGACACCGACCGACTTCGAGGAATATATAACACTTCCCGCGGTTGTCAGCGCCTATCGCGAGGTCAATCTCGGCCTCACCAACGGCGGCAGGGTGACAACCATACACACGGACAAGGGTGACAGGGTAAGCGCGGGTGATGTGCTTCTGGAGACCGATGACGTGGTCCTCCGGGCGAATCTCCAGAACGCTGAGGCCACGGTCGAGTACAACAGGAAGGAATTCCAGCGCAGCGAGAAGCTCTTCCGCGAAGGCAGCATCACCGAGGCGGCCTATGACGCGGCGAAGTTCCAGCTCACCCAGTCGGAGAGCGCCCTCGATATCGCCCGAAAACGGCTCGAGGAAGCCACGCTCGAGGCGCCCTTTGCCGGCACGGTCACCGGGCGCATGGCCGAGGTGGGCGATCTGCTCGGTCCCGGAAGCCCGGCGTTCAGGATTGTCGACACCGACCGGGTGAAGATCAACACCGGCATCCCCGAAAAATACATCGCCGATTTCAAAAAGGGCAACCGTGTCATCGTCCATTTCGACGCCATTCCCGGCGAACGGTTCAAGGGTACCATCGACTATGTCTCCCCCGAGGCGAACACGTCGGTCAGAACGTTCCCCGCCGAGATCGTGGTTAAGAACCGGGACGGCATCATCCGTCCAGGTATCATGGGCGACGCCCGTCTGCTCCGGAAGGTCCACGAGAACGCGCTCATGGTGCCGGTCAACGCCGTCGTCGAGGCCCAGGAGGGCAGGAGCGTGCTGGTGGCCCTCCCGGACAGCACGGCGGAGAAGCGCACTGTCGAGATCGGCGCCTCCAGCGACCTGTTCTTTATGGTGACGAAAGGTGTTCAGTCCGGTGACCGTGTCATCGTCCGGGGGCAGCATGACCTGGTAAGCGGCGAGCGTGTCAACATCACCGGCGACTACGAAGCGCGTGAGAGTGCGGAGGATAGTGAATAATGAGTATTACGGGTTTTGCGATACGAAAATACACCACGGTGTTCGTGCTGATCACGTTCATCGCGGTCACCGGGATGGTGAGCTATTTCTCGCTGCCCCGTGAGGCGGCGCCCGATGTGAAGATACCCTTCATGATCGTGACGACCATCTATCCGGGCGTGGCCCCCGAGGACATCGAGACCCTCATCACCCGTGAGATCGAGCAGGAGCTCAAAAACATCAAGGATGTGAAAGAGATCAGTTCCAGTTCGTCCGAGAGCGTCTCGAACATCGCCATCGAATTCGAGCCCGAAGTGGACCTGGACTTCGCTCTCCAGCGGGTCAAGGACAAGGTGGACGCCGCTCAGCCTGACCTCCCGGAGGACGCCGAGGAACCGGTGGTCACCGAGATCGATTTCGAGAACATGCCCATCATCAACATCGTGCTCACCGCCGACTACGACCTGGTGAAGCTCAAGGAGGTGGCGGACAACCTGTCCGACGAGTTCGAGACCATAAGCGGTGTTCTCGAAGCCCGGATCACCGGGGGACTTGAGCGCGAGGTGCAGATCGATGTCGACCCCGCGCGGCTGAAGGACTACAATCTGTCGATGTTCGAGGTGGCGAGCACGGTCATGAACGAGCACGTCACCATCCCCGGCGGGACCATGGACATCGGCGACTTCAGCTACACCGTCCGCGTCCCCGGCGAGATCAAGAATCCCTATACCTTCAACGATCTCGTGGTGGTCGCGTCGCCAAACGGGCCGGTCTACATCCGGGATGTGGCCGAGGTCGATTACGGCTTCAAGGACCGGACGACCATCGCGCGGTTCAACGAGCGGCCGTCCATCTCCATCGGCGTCACCAAGCGCGCCGGAGAGAACAACATCCGGATCGCCGACGAGATCAAGCGCATCATCGAGGAGAAGAAGCCCGAACTCCCGAAGGGCACCACCATCGACATTACCAACGACATGTCGAAGTTCATCCGGACCATCGTCGCCGACCTCGAGAACAACATCGTGAGCGGCTTCCTGCTCGTGATGCTCTGCATCTTCCTCTTTCTCGGGGTGACGAACGCGCTGTTCGTGGCGGTCTCGATACCTTTGAGCATGCTCATCACCTTCCTCGTGCTCAACATCATGGGCATCACCCTCAATATGATCGTGCTTTTCAGCCTGATCATGGCCCTGGGCATGCTCGTGGACAACGCCATCGTGATCGTGGAGAACATCTACCGCCATCGTCACATGAACAAGGACGCCGACACGGCCGCCGAGGACGCCACCAACGAGGTGGCGATGGCCGTGGCTGCATCCACCGTAACCACGGTCTGCGCCTTCGCCCCGATGATGTTCTGGCCGGGGATCATGGGCGAGTTCATGAGCTATCTGCCCATGACGGTGATCATCACGCTTCTGTCGTCGCTCTTTGTGGCTATCATCATCAATCCCGTGCTCTGTGCGCGGTTCATGAAGATCAAAGACGATGACGCCGCCAAAGGCGAAAAGCCCTCGAAGATCCTCGACTATTACGAACACATCCTCACCTGGGCGGTCCACCATCCGAAGACCACCCTTTTCTCAGCGGTGGGTGTGCTGGTGCTCACGGTCTTCGTCTACAGCTTCCTCGGCCGGGGCGTCGAGCTCTTCCCGGAGACCGACCCGGACAGCATGTGGATCAATATCGAGGGTCCCACCGGCCTCCGGATCGAAGCCACCGACGACATCGCCCGCCGGCTGGAGGACGTGGCGAAGGATATCCCCGACATCGAGTCCATTCTCACAAACGTGGGCGTCTCGGCCAGCTCAGATGCCTTCAGCGGCGACATCTCCACCCCGAACGAAGGGCGTATCTATCTGGATTTCCTGGATTTCGAGGACCGGAGCCAGTCTTCTCTCAAGACCTTCCGCGAGTCGGTGGACGACATCCAGGTGGTCACCGGCGCCGAGGTCTCCGTCGAAAAGGAGGAGAACGGCCCGCCCGTGGGTGAACCCGTGGAGATCCAGATCGCCGGCGAGGACTTCCTGCTCCTCGGCGAAATCGCCCAGGACGTGCGCCTGACCATCCAGGACATCCCGGGCCTCGTGGACCTCACCGACGATTTCGAGAGTTCCAAACCCGAAATCCGCATTGATGTCGACCGCGAGATGGCCTCCGTCCTGGACGTCAGCACAAGCGACATCGCCATGGCCGTCCGCAACGCCGTCAACGGCTTTGACGCCGGGGACTTCCGGGTGGAGGACGACGACTATGACATCACCGTCCGCTTCCCCGAAGAGCACCGGAACGCCATCCCAGACCTGGACAAGATCTATATCTTCAGCGAGGGGCGGAACATCCCCCTGTCCAGCGTGGCGTCGTTCGGCACCGCCGCCGGTTTCGGCACCATCCGCCGGTCCGACCTCAAGCGCGTGGTCACCATCACCGGCAGCAACCACAACCGTCTGGCGAGCGACATCCTCAACGACATCCGCGCCCGCCTGGCCGACTATGAGCTGCCTCCCGGCTACCGGATCACCTATCGCGGCGAGGACGAGGCCTCCAGGGAAGCCGCCGACTTCCTCTCGCAGGCCATGGTAATCGCGCTCTTCCTCATCGCCATGGTGCTGGTGAGCCAGTTCGATTCGATCGTGCTGCCCTTCATCATCATGACGAGCGTGATCCTCTCGCTCATCGGCGTGCTCATGGGGCTCATGATCTCGAAGATTCCCTTCGGCATCATCATGACCGGCGTGGGCGTGATCAGTCTCGCGGGCGTTGTTGTCAACAACGCCATCGTCCTCCTCGACTACACCATGAAACTCCGGTCCTGGGGCCGCTCCAAGTTCGACGCCATCATCGAGGCGGGCAAAACACGCTTCCGACCCGTGATGCTCACCGCCATCACCACCATCGTCGGCATCATTCCCCTCGCCACCGGCTGGTCCTTCGATGTCCACACTTTCGGCCTGGCGGCGGGCGGCTCCTCGGCCCAGTGGTGGCGGCCCATGGCCATCGCCATCATCTATGGCCTGGCCGTGTCGACCGTCCTCACCCTCGTGGTCGTCCCAAGCATGTACATGATCCTCGGCCGCGGGGAGGAATACTTCGAGGAAAAGCGCCAGAAGAAGGCATGACGGCGCTCATCACATGAGAACGGCGGATCCCGGCGGCGCGTGGACGATGACGACGATGACGCACCGGGGTCCGCCGCTCCTTTTTCATGCGCACAACGCAAAAAGCGGCTTGCGCGGCGTGCGTCGGAATGTTATATTAGAAATCTCTGACACGAGAGTGTGGAGGGGTTCCCGAGTGGCCAAAGGGAGCAGACTGTAAATCTGTTAGCTCAGCTTTCGGTGGTTCGAATCCGCCCCCCTCCACCATTAATATAAATAAGGGCTTACGCTAATAGCGAAAGCCCTTATTTATTTTTTACAGCTACGGTAACAGCTACGTTTTTCCTGATTCCACTCCCACTTGTGCATGTTTTGCGGCTGGCTCAGGGGCATATCCCATCAAATCGCCGAGTCCGAGTTCAACCAGCCGTTTCTTCGGCTGTTCGAGCAGGCCGGGGTCGATCCCGATGAACCGGTGTCCACGCTCGATAGTCCATGCCTTGATGCTTCGGAGCTCCGCGACGAATTCTTCGGGACTCTCGGCCGTATTGCGGTAGACATCTCCCTCGACATAGCTGACGATCTCGAGCGTGAACGGGTTCGCCCACTGGCCGTAGTACGAGGCGTCCTGTGACGTGTCGATCTGAGCCCATCCGTCCGACACCCGGCAAAGCCTGAAGTCGAACAGATACCTGTCGGCCGACATAAAGCTGTGCTCCTTCTTCATCGCCGGCCTCCTTCAACATTGTAATGGACACCATCGATGCCGTAGATGCTCTTGAACTCCTCGTCGGAGTAACATCCTTTCGTCTTGATCCACTCGGCGCACTCCGGGCAGAGCCCGAATCCGGTGTCCCGGTTCCACCACTGCCGCCCTCTGGTGTATTCGCCGCAACAGCAGCAGGACAGTCTCTGTATCGGTTTCTCGGTTGCGGTTGCTTTCATTCTATCACCCCCAGCTTCAAGTCCCAATACGCCCTTTCGGGGTTCACTATCATGAAGTTCAGCAGCCGGAGCGTCGAACCTTTCGGCTGGCGTCCCGGCTGGCTCCATGAATAGTACGTCGATTTGCTGACGCCAAGCACTTCGCAGAAAGCGGTGACGGTGACGCCGATCTTCTTGCGCATGGTCTGGATTTCTTCGTAGGACAATTCCTGGAAAGGCATGTTCGTACCACCTCCTTTACGCCGCCCGGCCGGATGTGAGGATCATTCCGCCGACTTCCTCGAGGCGGTACTTCTCGTCCGCACTCAGGGTGCCGGTGTGCGCCGCCCGGGTGTAGGTCTGGACGACATCGAACAGGGTTCCGATCTCCGATCCCGCCAGGACGACGGCAACAGAATCCCTGAGCTTCGGGGACAGGGAGTGCCGCCGGTTCAGGGTGTCGAACGTCTCCTCCGGGTCCTTGACGACGATCTTCAGGGAGCGGTGGAAGGCTTCCTCGAGGTACTCCCGGGACTTCTTCACCTCGTCGATGAGCACCGGCAGCCCGTCAACGAGGCCGGTGACGACGTGGCGCCTGACGAAGCTCCCGGTGATCCTCCGGGCGACGAGGCCGTTCATGCAGACGAGCCTGAGCACCCAGGCTTCCACCCGGAGCGAGCTGATGCCGATCTCCGAGTTCGTGATCTTGATGCCGTGCTGAAACCTGTCGTTGCCGTTGAGGAGGAAACTGCTGTCCGGGTCCGGGATGTCGATAGCCATGAAGCCATCATCCATGCTCAGGCAGACTTCCGTGTCCCGGTTGTAGCCGATCTCCAGCAGACGCTTCACGATCTCGTGATTGTCCACCGGAACGTAGCGCGGGGTGAATATCGCCCGGATGTCATCGGCGCCGTTCAGCCGGACGAAGTACTCCTCGTTCCGCTCCTTCGGAAGCCAGTAGTTCATGTTGTCCTGCTGGAGGAACTCGGGGCACTTGTCCATGTAGGCGAACGGGACGCCGAGACGGGTGCAGAGCTGGCGCTGGGCGTGCTCGGTCATGCGGTGCGTCGCCTTCGGGATAAGACCAGCGAGCTCGCTTCTCACCAGCGTGTCGAGCCGCTGGACTCTCAGCTCCTCCACCTTCATCAGTTCGTCATGGTTCCACCGGGAAACAGCGTCGATATGGGCCTTGGCTTCTCCGAGGGTTTGCGTGGTTCGCATTGTAAGCTCCTTTCTCCTGTCGAGGGTGTTTTGGGATTCACAGCTTTTCGAGCATGTCTGTCAGCAGCTTTTTGACATCGGGCCTGTGTCCGCAGATGATGACCGGCGGCGTTCTCGGCTTCCTTTTCGAGTACAGGTCGATTACGACGGCGCCTTCTGTATCATCTCCAACGACGACTTTGTGGCGGTCATACTTGAACCAGCCGTTCCTGCCACGGCAAAGAATCATAATTCTCTCTCCTTTCTCTCTCTGTTGCGGGTTTCACTTCTTCTCGTACTGCTTCAGGATGCTCTCGACTTTCCGGCGGGCGGTGTCGATTGAACTATATTCATGTTCGTTATCGGTTGTGATTTGCGGAAAGACAAGGGCACTCTCGAAACGGCGATGCGTGTTACCTGGACTGCCATATCCTTGACCAGCTTCGTTTTTACCAGTTTCGTTCTCGAGCATCCCAAGGAACAACCGCCGGTGCTGGGCTGGACATGCCACAAGGAACGCCACCAGCGATCGGCTGTAGTAGTTCTGAGTATCGACCATGACAGAATACTCTATGCTCGAGAATTTCTTGCTGCCGACATAAAAAGCCTTGCCGTTATAGGAATTGTAGCTCACCATCAGAAGCTTGACGTAATACTTCCGCCTGAGAACATCGATGACTTTTGCGATCACCGCCCCGCGCATGACAACGTGGTCCTGATTAACACCGGACGAGTACGGCAGGTTCACAACGACCGTAAGCTCCTCTCGGGGTTGCGGCTCCTGGGTGATGCTGTACCAACATTCAGGCTCGCCCGAGAGGACGAGCCCTGCATCGAAGAAGTCACCGGTCAGATCGCGCTCAAGGGACGCCTTCGGGGCTTCGCCTTCACCAGTCTCGATCGAGCCGATCTTGACATCCATGTTCTGAACGCCTTCTTGCCAGCCTTCATTCAGAAACCGGACTGCGTCTTTCCATGAATACCGGCAGTAGCCTCGATCATTGTATGTCATTGCATATGACCTCGGATTGTCATACGCCCTGATGTACTGTGTCAGCTCATCGGGAGTGAACTCGAGCATCAGCGTCTTATTCTTGATCTTTCGTTCCATCACGACCTCCTTTCGGCTTCGACCCGGTCCCGGATGTCCTTCGAGATGCCGCGGTACACCAGCATCTCCAGACACTCGTCCGGCTTGAACCCGTTGGCGATCATGGCGTCGCCCTTGATGACCGCCCTGGGCGATACGATCAGCTTCTCCCTGAGCTTCGCCGCGGCCCTCCTGACCGAGCGGACCATCGCCAGCCATTCGGTATTGCCGGTGAACGTGGACTCGAGGTCCTCATCGTACTCGAACCTGACGACCACGAACCTGTCGAGGGTCGCCGCGTCGATCTGGTTCCGGCCGACGTACTGGATGTCGCCTCCATGCCCGAACGTGTTGCCGGCCGCCATGAAGACGAAGTTGGCATGTTTCGCCACCATCTTGTCGGGGAATGCCGCCACACTGTTCGAGGTCATGGCGTTGATGACGGTCAGGACGTTGGGGTTTCCGGCGTCGATCTCGTCCATGAGGAACACACCGCCCTGCTCATACGCCCGTCTCAGGTGGGACGCCACGTACTGACCGCGGACATCCATGTACCCGAGCAGGTCGGTCTTCGTCGTCTGGAGCCCGACGCTCACCATGTAGAACGGGAGCTCGAGGGCCTTGGCGATGTTCTCGACCGCCTGGGTCTTGCCGGAACCGGCGGGGCCGACGAGGAAGCTGTTCATCCTGAGCTGCGCCAGCTTGAGCAGCGTCTCGAACTGTTTGTGCTGGACACCGATCTCCAGCTTCTTCTGGTCGGGGGTGACAACGACGATCTCTTTCGGGGCGCGGCGCTTCTTGATCTCCTCGACAACTTCCTGCATCATCGTCGTCGTGGTTTCCGATGCGATCTCCCGAACCTTCTCTTCGTCGATCCCGGACGCCTTCACCTTGCCCTCGATCGCCCGGGCGATAGCATCGGCGAGGTCTCCGCCGCCTCCGTTTCCATTGCCGCCCGGAGCGGGGGCTGGCTGCCCGGCGGGAACCGCCTCCGCCCGCCACTTCTCTCCAGCGTCGAGCAGGGCGTTCACAAGCTGCGTTTTCTTCATGAACGCGATGTTCTGCCGGACTTCCGAGCCATCCTCGTAGAAGTCCCGGGCCATGCGGCGAAGCTGATCGACGTTGATCTGCTTCAGGTGCTCCTCGAAATACGGGACGCCCTCATATCGGACAACCCTTGTTTCGGCAACCTGTGTCATTCTCTCTCTCCTTGCCGTGGGTTCTGGTTGCGGGTTTATCTGATTGCGAAAACTTTCGTGGGATGATACCAGCGGTTGTTCTCCTCCTCGACGAACACCTGACAGTCATTCACCGAGCGGACGGTCCTGATGTCGCCGTATCTGGTTCTGATCTTTTGGCCTTTTTTCAGGGTTGTCTTCATCTTCTCACTCCTTGATAACTGTTTGTTATAGTTGTGTTTAATTTGTGCGCGTAACGTAATCTTGTAGTGTACCATTGTCAAGTATTATTTGCAAGATTTATAAAATATTTTACACTATCAGAAAGGGCGCCCGGAGAGAGTCGGACGCCCCTTCATTCAGCAAGGAGGCCGGCCTATTTGCCCTGGCCGGCGGGGGGGGTCACATCTCGAGTGCGGTCAATGCAATCTTCGGCATCCCCTCGAGAACGAGGATAGCCCGGTAGTCGTCGGCCGGTATCAGCCATTCGTTTGCGTGTGATGCGTATTCAGCAACCAACTCCGGGGCGTCCTTGGGGTCCCGGCAGTGCGCCGTGCCGATGTACAGGTCGGCGCCGTAGTCCTGAGCGCACCAGTCTGGATAAAGCAGGACGGCAGTCCATGCGGGACATTCGATGAACTTCCTCCTGACGAGCCAGCTCGTGACTGATGCTGCCGGAATGCGGAAATCCTTGTCGTGTTCAAGATCGACAAGGAACTTCCCTTTGAACTCATGATGACCCTCGAGGGCGATCTGCCTTCTCACCTTTTCGGGCGCGGCCACATCGCCGAGAATATCGAACAGGATCGCCAGTGCCAACTGCGAGGGGCCGGAGCCGGAATATCCCCATGCGAACCCGTCGGGGCTGTGATTGCAGATTTCAAGTGACGGGCCGGGATCGAGCTCCGAGCCGTCGCTCCTGAAGACTTTGCGGGTTGCGGCTTCTCCGCGGTAGAACGTGTTCAGCATTGGTTTGCTCTCCTTCTCTCTCTGATGTTGCGGGTTGTCAGAATGAATTCAGCAGAGCTTTTTCCGCCTGATAGCGAACCTCCTCGTCTCTGCCCTTTTCGTGCCATTCGAGATACTCGGTGCAAGTGTCCCGGAGCACCTCGATCACAGCGGAGAATTCATCGTTTTCGAACCACCACGGGATTTCGTCGAGCTTGTGCTTGACGGCCGTGAAGAACTCGACAGCGTCGGTGCTGATGATCTGTTTGCATTCGGGACAGGTGTGGCGGACGTCGTGTTGGTCTCTCTGCTCAGGGACTGACATTTTTTCTCTCCTTGCCGTGGGTTTGAAAAGAGGGCGGCCTGGCGACCGCCCCGGGAATTACTTGGCGAACATTTCCTCGTGGTACTCGGCGATGAAGGCTTCGACATCATCGGCGTCGGTTTCTTCCTTGATCTCGACATCCACCGTCAGGTGGTCGGTGTACCGGACCTCGATCTCGCCGCCGAACCGGTCCGAGACCGATTCCTCGAAGTGTTCCACCTCGCGAGCCTCGTCGAACTCGACGGTGATGACTGTGACTCTCTTCCAATCCATGCTCTCTCTCCTTGTTGTGGGTTTAACATGTTGTTAATATGATGTTTAATGTACGGTCGTAACGTAGTCTTGCAGTGTACCATTGTCAAGTATTATTTGCAAGAATTGTTAAATTTTTTTCACTGCCATGGAAAAAGCCCGGAGCGGTCATTCTCCGGGCTTCGATGCTGCTCGCGCTGCTCAGGGGATAGGGGCTATCGCTTCCAGCCGACGGCCTCGATCACTGCCATGGAAAAAGCCCGGAGCGGTCATTCTCCGGGCTTCGATGCTGCTCGCGCTGCTCAGGGGATAGGGGCTATCGCTTCCAGCCGACGGCCTCGATCACTGCCGTGCCGAACTCGCCGGACTCCTTCAGTATCGTGTCGAACTCCTCGCCTGTGATCGTCGCTCCGCCGGGGCTGTGCTTCCGGGTCGAACGGTAGACGGCGATGGCGACATCCTTTCCCTCGTTCACCATGCGCTGGTATTTCATCACCTTCGCGCCGAAAAAGATCGACAGCACGAAAAACATCCCCCCGATGATGACACTCAGGCCCTTCACGAGGACGCCTTCCTCGAACCGGTCGCCGATGGCTCCGAAGAAGTCGCCCACACCGGCGAACGCATTGCCGACAGCGACGACGAGGCAAAAGACGACGACGAACAGCAGCAGGGAGAAGAAATAGTTCCGTTTCATGTGACTACACCTCCTTTGAGAATTGACAACATATACCGGACGTGGTTCATGTCGATGTTAGGACAGGTTTTCCCGCCCGCGTTCTCCGTTTCATAATGGCCGAGAACGGCCGTGTTTTCGATCATGTAGAGCTTTTCGAGTCGTCGGAGTAGTTTGAGTAGGCTCCCGATTTGGAGGGCGGAGAATCCGTTTTCTCCGATCAGGCAGATGCCGGCCGACTTCGCATTGTACCCGAGAGCATGGGCGCCGATTTCGTTATCGTCAACGATATGGTCACCATCGAGCTGACGGCCGGTCTCGATGCACCCGTCCATCTCCTCGATATAGAAGTCGGGCCGAATCCAGCCGTTCAGGATCACGAAATGATACCCGATGTCCCGCCAGCCTTTTTCGAGGTGCCAGCGCCGAATCTCGGAAGCGCTGCCCCATGGACTGTCGGAGCAGTGGACGACGATGTTACTGAGACGCTGTGCCATTCTGCCGCCTTTCCAGCCGGTCAACACGCTTATCAGTGCCCGAACGCATCGCATCACAGGTATCCTTGTAGCGGACGTTCTTCTTCAGGGATTCGATCTCGGCCCTGATCTCCCGATGCTGGCATTCGTTCTCCTCCCGGTGTTCTTTCAATACCCAATAAAATTCCTTCCGGTCTCCGTCCCGGTTTTTCGTGTTCTGGCGAATCTGCTCGGTGAACGATCCCTTCAGGTAGGCGGCCTGGGAGAGTAGGCCGAGGGCAAGCCCAGCGATGTAGATGATGTCACTCGTCTGCTGTTCCATTTGGATCCGATTCTCCTGTTTCCGGGACCGGGAGGCCGCCAACTTTCGTTTCTGCCTTCTTCCGTTCAGTCTCGATTTTCTGCGCCTGTTCGAGGGCGATGAGCTGGTTCGTGAGGGCGTTCTCCTGCCTCTGGAGAAGTAACATCTGCGCTTGCGTGTCCATGAGCGCCTGCTTCACCTCCCGGATCATTTCTTCCATGGGGCCTCCTTATGTCCCGAGATCAGTGATGATCCCGCCGGACACTGTTATTGTATTGCCATCGTTGTCGGTGAAGGTTCCATCAACTCCAGCCGTTCCGTTATCCTTGAAACCGCCAGCTGCATCAACATAACTTGCGGCCGTCACCACGCCGGCTGAAGTAACTTTGAACTTTTCTGCGGTCGAAACCTTTCCTACAAACAAGTCGGAACTGACGCCAGAGCTGTTAAGAGCCAGGAAATTTGTGCCTGTATTGCCGCCGGTAAGCTCGGCCATCATAACGATATGATTAGAATTGAATGTCGCCCACACCTGTCCATCGAAAATCTGAGTGTATGTCGTTGCAGTATCGCCTTCGAGCACATCTTTCAATAATATTAAAGCTCCGCTGGTGCTCCCTATGACCATACCTGTCTGTGTCGCTCCTTGGACTTGGTCATCTATATCAATAAGCATGTCGCCTGAAGAATCATACATCTTCAAAGTATTGTCACTGCGGTCAAGCACCACCCGCTGTCCGCTTGATGCGGTCTGTATTGTGTTGCCGGTGATCGTTCCGCCGGATGTGATGTCATCGGCATACAGGGCGCCCCGGACGGTCAGGGTCGAGCCGTTCCACGAGACATAGTTCGAGGCATCGCCCCGAAACGTGAACGTCCCGTCGCTCTTGATGAACGACTGCCACTGGCTCCCGGAGTAGTACCCCATGTAATCGCCGCCGAGATACAGGCCGGAGCCCCCGGGTGTCCCGATGTTCGTACCCGGAAGCACCGCCGTCACGAGCCGGTTGCTCGAATCGAGTCCGGAATAGGCACGCCCCGCGCCGGTCTTCTCGTTCTCGGTCGTGCGCTTGTAGGTCGAGCCGTCGCCGACATCGTCGAGGTCGTCGCCTGTCGCCAGCGAACCGGCATCCGACAGGTTGGAGATGCCCGAACCGCTCTGTATGGTGATCGCGCCCTTGACGTTCAACGTCGAGCCGTCCCACTGGACATAATTGTCGGAGTCGCCTTTGAACTGGAAAAGTCCGCCCGAGCTGATGTACACATCCCATTCTGATCCGTCCCAATATCCCAGATACTGCGACGTGCAGTAGAGGCCCGCGCCGGAAAGCAGCCTCGGAAGGTTCACAATGTCAGCCGCCCGGTTGTTCACGGTCACGTCCGCGCCGTCCTCAACTGAATTGATCGTCGTCCCGGCGATCTGGAGCTCGCCGCCGGCGATCACAAGCAGGTCATTGTCGAGGTCGAAATACGAGTTCCCCGAGATCGCTTCGAGCTTCCCGGTCTGGATATTATCTGCTGTCAGCAGGGCCACCCGGATGTACCCCGACGGGTCGATGATGATGTTCCTGAGCTCCGAGGACGCCATCTTGTTCAACTGCGCCCGGGGGATGTCCCCGGCCCTATCGACGACGGCCTTCTTCCTGAGCGATTCTGCCGTGTCGTACAGCCTCTGCGACAGCCGTCCCTCCTGGTAGTCCGAGAGCTTCAGCTCGACTTTGTACGGGTCGATGAGCTGCTTCGTCAGCTCGACCACCCGGACCGACACCGACGTGCTCAGGTCCGAATCGCTGATCGTGATCTGGTCTCCGATGCTCAGGTTGATGTTGTTCGTCCGAAAATACCGGGGATCGGGGGTCAGTTCATACGACACCCGGGGAACACAGTTCTCATCGATGTACGCCACGCCGCGGGAAAGCAGGGTGTCTTCTGCCTCCTCGATGTACGATGTCGGCAATTCGATGTCCACGAGGACGAACGTGTCGCCGACAGCGGGCTTCAGGCTTGCGCTGGGAAGCGCATCCCCGTTGCGGAGATCGTATTCGAGGATCGTGAACTCCTTCGTGCCGTTGTCGTAGCTCTCGACCTCGAACGTGTAACCGGCCAGATCGCCGGACGTGAAGTTCACCTTCGCCGTGACACCGCTCATGAGATAGGAATTCACATCGAAGTCCATGGACGAATCCGTGAACTTCAGGACGTTCGAACCGTCCACCGCCGAGATCGTGCAGGTGCGGGACGGGAAGACATCGTCGAGGACGAGGGTGTGCTCGAGCTGGCCGTACTCCTCGACGTTCTTTTCGAGATAGTACACCGTGCCGGAGACATAGGGGGTCACGCAGTCGCGCCGTTCGATCTGGACGGCATCGAACCACGCTTCGCCCTCGCCGCCGATCCACACGGTCAGGGTCGTCTGCGCGGCGCCGGTTGTGACGGTCAATTCCAGCCGCTCCCACGCCGAGTATCCGGCGGGATAGGCATACTGATATACGCCGTCCGCCTGGGTCATCATTCTGACGGTCGGACTCAAGACACTGGGATCGTGCATACGGTACACGTAGCAGGACAGGCTGTAGCTGGTGCCCGGCTCGACGGTGACAGTCTGGTATGATCCCTGATTCGCTCCGGTTCCGTCATGTTGATAGGCATAGGTGCCGACGGGGACGGCGCTTCCATCCGGCATGATGAGCGGATTCGAGAACGCCGATACTGTCCGGGTGGAGGGCGTTCCCCACTGGCTCCAGCCGGTGAAGTCGCCCGTCTCGAAGCCGGGATTCGTCAGCAGGTTCTTCGTCGCCGTGGGCTTCAGACGTGTCGAGCCGTAGGAGCTCCCGAGATTCTTCTCGGCGCCGAGGACGTACAGGCGGGTGACGATGTTCTTGTCGCTCTCGGTCTTCCGGGAGATGCCGCGCAGCCCCGCCTTGTACTGGAACGTGAGGCCGGTGGCGATCCCCATCTTGTCGGCGACGTTGATCTCCTTCCGCAGGAAGTAGACTTCGCAGCCGAACTCCGTACATACCCGCTGAATCACCTGGCGGCAGCTCTCGCCCTGGAAGTGCAGGAGTTTCTCGTCCGTGTTCGTCTGATTGCAGGTTCCCCGGGACCAGATGCCGGAGCCGTAGACCCTGTTCATGTTCGTGACGATCAGATCGACGAGGGTTTCGACATCGGAAACGAGGTTGAAGTCGCTCTCGCCGGACAGCAGGAACTGGACTTTCGAGAGGTCGTAATACTCGGACTCGAAGACGATCGAATACCTGAAGTAATTCGTCGCCACCTTCTCCACGGTGGGAAGGGTGTTCACGATGAACTTTATCCCTTTGTGGACGATGTAATCCCCGATGGTGACACTCAGGGGGCTGTGTTTCGTGACTTCGGCCCGGATGTAGTTTTCGCCGAAGAACCGCTGGACGAGCCTCGTCTGCTCGTCGATCCTGACGGTCTCGATCACCGAATGGTTTCTGTAGATGTTCAGTTCCATCAATACCTCGTCATCATTCCGTTCGCGCTGTCATCATAGGGGGTTGCCCGGCCGGTGAAAACGATCGCTATCGTTCCGGTCAAGCCGATACGCATACTTCCGACAGCAGTACCGGTGAAAACGACCGGTATCGTTCCAGTCAAGCCGACTCTCAGGCTCGGGACAGCTGCTCCTGAAAACACGACAGGGATTGTCCCTGACAGAGCATGCCGGATCATAGCGGCGGCTGCACCGGTGAACTCAACGGGAATCGTGCCGGATAGCTGGCGGGTTATTCCAAGCGTTGCCGCCCCCGCGCCGGTGAATTCAACCGGGATAGTGCCGGTGAGTCCGACGCGGAGCGTTGGGACCCCTGCGCCGGTGAATTCAACCGGGATAGTGCCGGAAAGCTGGCGCGTGACGCCGAGTGTTGCGGATGCCGCGCCGGTTGAATTCACCGGAATTGTCCCGGAAAGCTGATACGACGTATACAGGGCATTCGCGGTCATGATACCCGCGAAATTCTGCGAGTCGGGCTTCTCGATGGTTCCGTCGGCTTCCGGGAACACCCCGAGAATGGCCCGGCATGTGGCTTCTGTCAACGCCATTACGAGTGTGCCGTCCTTGATGTGGTTGTGCCGTCATCGGCGATATCAGCCTGCGAAAGCTGCGTCGCGCCGTCGTTCTTGTAGACCGTCTCCTTGCCCGTGGTGCGGTTCGCGTCCACCTTCTGAATGCCGCCCTTGGCGGCGGCGAACTGGATAAGCTGGCGGAGCGAGCCGGTTACGCCGGGTGCGGATGCAAGCTCGGTGTTCGCATCATCGAGCGGCCTGTCCTGCGTGTAGATGATCATGGGATCGCCGAGTGAGATGTTGCCGGTCGAGCTCCCCGCCGTGAAGGAAATCATATCGGCGTTCGTTTCGGCCTGAGTAAGATCGAAAATATACACGCCGGGATGGTTCGTCGCATCGAGTTCCGTCGGGTTCGTGTCGTCGGATGCCGCCGATGCCCCGCCGTCCTTGCTGATCTGCGCGGTGATGTTTGCGGCGTCACCAGTCTTGAGCGAGCCGTCGCTGGTGTCGATGGCGAGGACGGCGAGTTTCTGGCCTGCGGTGTTCTTGTAGAGTTTCATGGCTTACTCCGGTTTCGTGGGCCAGTTGGGATTGCGCGGGTCGAAGTCTTCAGCTTGCGGCATGTTGCGGAGAGCCTGACGATATTCGAGATACTCGATATACTTCGCCTTGATAGCATCGGCTCGCGCTTGTGATATTTTGCCCTCGGAGTAGAGTGTTTTCACTTCCTCCGCTCGCGATTTTATCCATTCAGTTTCACCGAACCGTCGGTCACGTTGGATGTTGAATATACGCCGGTGCGCGGCGCGCTTCTGCTCATCGGATAACGGTACATCCTCCATCGTTTCCGGGTCAAGCGTGGTGGCGTCCGGATCGGGAATGAATATTTCCTCCATGACGACACCGGCCAGCCCGTAGACGTATTTGGTTCCGGGAAGTTCATCAACTTCCGTGTGTATCTTTTTGATAAGTTCCATCATTATTCTCCCCAGAGTTCCATAAATTGGCATTTTGCGATACCCGCCTTGCTATTTCGTCCCTTGCTCCCTATATATCCCTTCCAGTTCGCCGATATTGTTGCGGTGGAGGACTGCGCCCGTTGCGTCCCGTCGATATACAGAGTTGCCACGCCCGAGTCGTTAATGACTATTTCAACATCCATCCACGTGGATTCAGTGAAATACGATGTAATAACTATGTCATCGTCATTCACGCCGTCATATATTCTAAAATACCATGTTCGCCCCCCGGAATAGCCATTATGAATACATGCACCATTCGGGAAGAAGGAGGCTGTTGAGGCAAAAGCATAAGCCGCAGGACAAAGGCCCCATAACGTACCATAATCTTCACCATTTGGGGCGTCCAGATATATTCGCGCCTTGAGATGACATTCGGTAGTGCCGTTCTTTAGCGACACATGGTTAATGGTTCGTATAGCGGCGCTGTCATTTGTAGTCGCTCCAGAATCACAAACGACCCTGCTTGGAACATTAGAGTCATCGTTCTCGACAGTTACCGCCGCACCTCCCGTTTCGAGTACGTCCCATTCACTGGTATTCGGATCGGCCCCATCCGCAACGTCGTTGAAGAAAAAGCGGTAGCCGGGATGGACACCAAGACCGAGCAGGGATTTTTCCTTGTCGGTAAAGCCGCTGCTCAAGTCGCTCACCGTCGCCAGCGTCCCACTCGCCGGAAGGACGCCGTCGAGGTCTTTCAGCACGTCGTTCACGCTTCCGGCTGTTGGCGATCCGGGGATGGCGGTATCAAAAGCATTGTCCACCTCGGTTGCTATCTTCGCCAGCACGTCTTTCCAATATCCCATATCAGTCTCCGTCGATTAGTCGAGCGTTACTTTGAGCGCACCGGCGGCGTACTCTGCGATGTCTCCCGTGCCTATAACGCGGCTATCATCGAGAGCGTGATAAAGCAGGAGATTGCCGTTCGTCAGGGCATCACAGATCGCATGATGCGTCAGCGTGTCCCATGATGTCGTAGCCGCCGGGAATGCCACCAGAGAACTGTTCTGTGAGAGACCAGCGGCAGCCGCATCCCATGTGTTTTCATTCTGCCGGGCATATGTATCGCCCGGCTCGGTGATGGTGCTGCCGGTATCGGAATCACTCGCCGCCGCGGTAAGCACTGCGATATACAGGTTCGTCGCCGGGGTGTAGGCCGTCCCCTCGAACAGGTGATCGAGGATGGCGTTTGCCAGATAGTTTGACATTCCACCGCTGTTGATGCTTATATCGAGGTCGCCTGCCAGCACGGAGATCGTCCCGTTGGTCTCCACGTTCTTCGATGCGCTCAGCACCCCATACGCCAAGACATTCCCGTCGGTGAGGGCATCGCATATCGCCCAATGCGTGATCGTCCCCCAATCGCCTGTAGCCGTGGGGAACGGGATATCGCTCGTGTTCGCCGTGGCCCTGCTCGCCGCCGAATCCCAAACGTTGATAGACTGGCGGGCGTAAGCACCGCCGGACGGCTCGTCGAGACCGGCTCCGGTGGCGGCTTCGCCCGGATCGGACTTGCAGAGCGCCAGATACAGGGTGGCCGGCCGCGTGAACGAACCGACTTTCAAGACGTGATCGAGAACCTCGTTCTCGGCGTAATTCGTGAGGCATCCCATGGTTCATCTTCTCCTTTTATGGGCTCGTCGCCCGCGACGGGGTGACTTCCGTGAATGTCAGGGTGAACTTGCCGACGACGGCGTCGCCGCCCCATTTTGTGACGACTTCCACCTGATCGCCGCCCTTGAACATGAGGGTGAAGGTTTCGGTCCAGTACGGCAGGGTCAGCGTGTGTGTTCCGGCGGCCTCCAACAGGTACTTCAGGGCCTTCAGCTTCGTTTCGAAATCACTGTTCGAGCTGGCGACAAGCAGACAGGTGAGCCTGATCTCGCGGGACTTGAAATAGATGTCCGTTGAATCGGTGAACGCCTCCTCGCCGTCGGAATCGGGCCAGTCATGGGATGTCTCACCCTTGCGGGCGAGAAAGTCGAGGGGCCCGGCTACTTTCAGGACGCGGACGCCATAGGTCGTCTTCAGATTGTTGCCGTCGATCAGATAGGCTCCCATGTCACACCCCCATCGCCCGGTTCATGGTGATCTCATCGTCGGGCGTGATTGCCGGGTTGTAGTAGGCCTGTTTCTGTGCCGGGGCCGTCCCGAGCAGTTTGACTACCGTCTTGAGCAGCTCGGTGTTGTTCGCGATCCGCCTGTTCGTTTCGACCAAATCATCGAGCCGGTCGAACATCACCCCCGAGATGTTGTAGCTGGCGTCCCGGATGTCCCGGAGCGCGTTCAATGACATGTCGCTGCGGGCGAAGATGTCGTCGAGGTAGTATGCGCTGTTGTCGATGCTTTTCATGCGGTCCTGAATGACCCGGAGACGCTCCCCGGATGTCGTGAGCACGAGGCTCTCGGAGCGCATGAGTTCGAGCACGGACTTGATGTCGATGCGGACGGCGTTGAACTGGCCCTCGAGCATATCCGCCTGCTGCGCCGTGATACCCTGAATGGCGCCAGACAGCCCGGACTTGTTCTTGGCCTCCTCATCCACGGCATCGACGAGATCGAGTCCGGCTTCCTGCATGATCTTCTTCATGTCCTCCCAGGTACTCGTGGCAAGGGTGATGTCGCGCTGGAGGGATGCGGCGAGCTGTGCGATTTCTTCGGCGGTCAACTCTCCACCGGATGCGAGCGACGAATAGAATTCGTCGTAGAAGTAGTTCAGGTGCTCGGTGATGAGCTGGCGCTTGAACGCTTCCGTCATGGCGTTCCGCATCAGCTTCTCGAACGTGTCGGCGAATATCTCAGCATCGTCGAGGCCCTGGGAGAAGCCTTCGGCTATCGAATCGGCGATGGACTCGGCGGTTGTTCCGGTGACGATCTCCTTGTATTCGTCCTGGTAGTCGAGCAGCGCCTCCTTCGCCTTGTTTATGTCATCGACGAGGGCTTCATAAGCATCCCGGGTGCTCTGCGAATTGAACAGGCTCTTGATTTCTTCCGCCGTGAGATCGAGCATGCTCCGCCCGTTCGTGCTCGCCCATTCTCCGAGAGTCGTGTAGCGGTTGTTTTTTCCCTGCCGGGTCACAACCATAAGATTTTTCAGGGACTCGATGTTCCCGACTATCTCGTCATTGAGCCGGGCGTACAGGTCGATGAGGCCGCCGAGGGCCTCCTGGCCGTTCATCCGCCTGAGCAGGTCGAGCTGCTTCTGGGTTTGTGCGTTCAGCGTCTCCATCTGGTCGATGTACTTCTGGCCGGCGTTGCTTCTGCCGCCGCCGAAGATCGAATCCATGATGCCGATGACAGAACCGACGGCGCTCACACCGGCACCGATCTGCTCGAACGGGTTCGTAGCCGCCGTCAGGTCTCCAAGGCTCCTCACGAGGCCGCTGACCGCGTAGGCGGTCCGGGAAAGGTCCTCGTCGAACAGGGCCATGAAATCGCCCATCTCCCGGATGGCATCTGACATGTCCTGAAGGTTCTCCCGCTGGCGGCGTGCCATTTCATCTTCGGCATCCTGAATCTTCTTCAGCCACAGGGTGCGGAGCTCGGAGTTCTCCTTGATGTACTTGAGCTGCTCTTTGGCGTTCGCAATGAAGTTGCGGAGTTCGTCGTCCTGAAGGTCCCTGACAACCATGAACAGGCCGCGCTCGAGATCTCTCCGCCGGTCGATAGAATATTCGTACAGGTCGATCTTCTGCTGGATGAGCTGCTTTTCCATCTCGAACGCGGCATCGCCTTCAGGCCGGTAATCGCCGCCGGTGACGAGACCGAAACGCTTCATCCCGGAGGGTTTTTCAGTGTCGGCGGTCTCCTTGACAGCATCTCCATAATGTTCAAGGGCATTCGTATACCCATTCAGGCTTTCCTGGAGTTGCTTTCCGTTGAGTATCAAGGTTTGCCACCGAACAATCTTTTCTTGCTCTAACTCCTTGAGCCTCAACTCCTCCTGTCTCACGGAGGCAAGCTGATTAATTCGTTCCATTTGCTTGTTGAAGTATTCCCGCTCAAGTCGTTCAATCCCGCCAGGTCTCGCGAGCTTTATGCGAATTTCCTGCTGTCTTGCCGTCAAACCACCATCAAGGGTCTGATCTGCATATGTCTTATCAGATTGAGCCAGCTCTTTTGCTGTCTGCCTGGCATCTTTGATTCTGTTTTCTCTGCGCTGTCTCAGGTAGTCGATTTCTTTTTCTATCTTCGCTTCTCCGAGACGGAGTTTTTCCTGCTCGATACGATTCATTTCGATCTCGGCAAGCACCAATTCTCTCCGGGAAAGCAGTATCTCTTTGTCGAGGTCGATGATGCGCTGCTTGGCGACGGCGTAGGCGTCCATTTTCTCCGTTGCATCCGAGAGCGCCATCGTCATATCGTCGCCGAGATAGGCGATGAGCTGGGCCTCCACCTGGGTGTACTCCTCCGTGCCCTTCTTCAGTTCATCGAGCTGATCGACGAGGCTTTGCAGGTGATGCTTCTCCTTGCCGAGCACCGCGATGAATTCTTCGTGGCTGCGGATCATCCGCTCGAGGAACGAGTCGGTATCGTTGAGCAGCGTGAGCAGGCCACCGGAAACATCGGTCGCCATTCCAAGCAGGGCGTCTCCGAGAGGCTTGAGTTTCGCCAGCGTCGTGTTGTGGAGCAGCTTGAACTGGTTCTCGGCCTTGGACGCCATCGTCTCGTATGCGGCTCCGGCGGCTCCGGCGCTGTCGCGGATCGCGTCGAGATCGGCGGCGGCCCCTTCGAAGTTCTGACCGGAGAGCGCGAGCACGGCGTTCAGGGCCTCGACACGCCCAAGCAGGTCCCGGAGCTCATTCTGGCTCCCGCCGGCCTTGTCGTAGACGGCCTGCATCGCCTCCTGGAAGGTCATGGTTTTCGACCAGCCGTCGCCGAGCACCTCGTTCAGGCTGACGAGAGATGCCCGTATCTGCGTCATGGCCTCTGCGGTCGGAGTACCCTGTTTCGTGAGGGTCGCCAGCCCGCCCATGATCTCCTCGAGGGAGACGCCCGTTGCGGCCGCGAGCGGGGCGACAATGGCGATCTTCGAGGCAAGCTCGGGGAACGTGGTCTTGCCCTTTTCGACGGTCTTGAACAGGATGTCCATGACCTTGTCGGATTCGGACACTTCATATTTGAAGGAGTTGAGGACGGTCGTCAGGCCGTCAACCGCGGTGAGGGTGTCGGTGACACCGGCGATGGCGCCCTTCGAGGCGGATTCGAGGACGCGCAGCCCTTCGGCCCCGTCATATCCGGCCGAAACCACCTGATAATAGGCGCGGCTCAGCCCTTGGGCGGTGTCGGGAAGACGCCGGGACATATCGACGATGGCGTTGGTGTAGCCTTCGAGGTTGCGCTGGACATCGGCGGAGATGGTCTGCACTTCGCCCATCGAAGTCTGAAGGTCCTTGGCGAAGCCGTAGGCGGCACGGGATGCAACGCCGAAAGCGGCAACGGCGGAAACGCCGATCGCCGCGAACACGTCCTCCTTGGAGATGGAGGCGGCGAGATTGCGGATGATGCCCTTGGCGTCGGTCGATCCGCTCTTCAGGCCGGAGTTGTCGAACCCCGTGGACCAATAGAGACTGTCACTCCCCTGTACGTTCATCGGCATGGCAGGATTCCCCGGGAGCCTTCCCCTGCACGTCGGGGTGGTTCCAGATGTCCCACGCGAGCGGGACGCGGTTCTCGTTTATCCTGATGCCCTCGTTGACGCAGTTCCCGGCCTTGATGTATTCGCCCCGGCCGTAGTAATAGGCGGCCAGCCAGTTCAGCACCTGGGGCAGAATGATGAGGGTGTTGTTCGAGACGAGCAGCTCGTAGAGGCTCCCTTCCTCACTGGCGATGGTGACGCACTTCTCGTAGAACTCGGCGGCCTTCGCCTCATCCTTCGACTGCCAGTACAATCCGAGGTAGTAGTACATGTTCAGGAGCCTGCCGGTGTACTTCTCGGCTTCCTTCATGACCCGCTCGGCATCATCGGGACGGTCCAGCACCAGATACGAGGCGACGAGGTTCACGAACACCTCGAAGAAGGCGAACCAGCCTTCGTCCACCTTGGTCTCCGCCATCCGTTTCATCCACTTCTCGCCGATCTCCACAACGCCCTCGTGATTCTCCATGACGTAGTGGGTCTTCGCCAGATGGGTCAGTGTGTGAATGTCTTCGGAATCGGCTTCATACTTCTCGACGAGCATCGGCAGCGTCCGGTCCCTGTTCTTCTTCTTGTACAGCTCCGGCTTGCCCTCGAACTGATATCCGTAGTGATTCAGGATGACGTCCGGGGCGAACAGGTACGCCGCCATCGCGCGGGGCTTGTTGTGGATCGAGCCTTCGTATATGGGCTTGCCGTCGTTCTCGAACACTCTCGGCTGAAGCATCTCGGTGAACTGCTTCAGGTCGGCCTTGTAGTAGTTCCTGATCTTCAGGAACAGCGTCTTGTATTCTTTCCAGTCGGGATTCATCAGGTAGTTTTCGAGGAGATAGATACTCTGCTGTGCGAGCTCCTCGTCGGCATCGACGATCATGATCTTCTCCCCCCGGGCCTTCGATGTGCTGAAGTTCCGGGCGGCCGAGAAGTCCCACGGGACGAACGTCTTCTTGTAGACTCGCTCCGTGTACCGCTTCGCCACGTTCACCGTCCTGTCGGTGGAGCCGGTATCGACGACGACCAACTCGGTCATGCGCTCGAGGGTTTCGTCGTCACGCCAGTTTATCAGCGGCAGGAGGGAATCGAGACAGCGAAGCAGGTTGGCTTCCTCGTTCTTGACGATCATGCAGATGCTCAGCAGTGGTCTTTTTTCCGTTTTCATAGCGCGAGCAGGCTCTCCAATTCTCGTAAATCAGTGATTTCTTCGGCGTCGTTCTTCTTGTCGTCCGTCTTCGGGATCGAGCACGTCAGCATGACGAGGTTCGGCCAGCTTATGCCCCACAGTATGTCTCGCCAACCGAATCGGTAATACTTGACGAGGCATCCGATGGACTGCCAGAGGTTCGAGGCGTCTGGCCGGTCTCCTTCTTCCCGGCCCCGCTCAGGCTTATCTGCCTGATCGAGACCATACATGCCAAAAAATCCCGCACCTCCATCTGCTGAACCACCAGCATGACGAGTCTGAGCAGGTCCTTCGGCGTCAGGTTCCGGTCGAGGAACCGCACCAGCCGCTTCGGGGGCTCCCGGTCGCCGTTCGTGACGGCAAGGGCGACGATCCTCACCAGCCCGTCCTTGTGACGGGCGATGCTCTCGACTCCGATGGCGTGGAGGTTTCCATCGGCCTCCTTCAGCACGTCGGTGTCGATCTCGAGGATGAGTTTCGTGACCCTGAACAGGGTTCCGAGATACAGGGGCTTGATGACGAACTTTCGGACTTTCGGAAGCAGCCCGATCCGGTGAAGCCAGTTCGGGCGGGCCAACTCAACGTCGAAATCGACGCCCTTCTCGAGGATGGCGTCGTACGCCCTCTGCTGCGTGGCCGCGGTTGCTTTCGAGTTGTTCTCCATGTCACAACCTTCCGGGTAAGGAGAGGGGCGGAGCATCTTCTCTCCGCCCTTCGCCGTTAGATGTATCTCATGACGAGCGGTGCCGTGGCGCCGCACTTCAGAACGGTTCCGTTGAATGTGATACTGCCGGGGCCGGCCTTCGAGAACTTCAGCTCACCACCCGCCCTGATCGAACAGTTCGGAATGTCAAACTGGAGCTGGTAGCCGTTGTACTCCTTCGTGGTGATGCGGACGGCCCGCTGAACAGTGACGGTCGCCGTGACCGGCGCCCTGAACAGCGTGCCCGACGTGGTGCCGGAGAAGGCAAGAACGAAATTCTCCTGGCTCATGTCATAGGTGGCGAACTCGAGTCCCTTCTTCGAGCTGCCGGTGATCTCGACATCCACATCGTCCGAATCCTCCACGTAGAACTGGAGTGCTTCAGGATTCTCGAATGCCAGCTTGGCGGTATCGGGAACGATATTCGCGATGGTCGTGAGCGTGGTCGGAATCGCATAGGTGGTCGTGTTGACCGCACCGATCAGGATGCTTTCGAGCCCGACAGCCCGCTTGGTTCCCATTGCTGACCTCCTTAACTCTCGATATAGAAATTGACCCTGATGCTCGAGTACGACATCTCCTCGACATCCTGGTCCTGCATTGTATTCTCGCTGACAATCACAGTGCCGAAATACTCCGTCGCCGCCGTGTACGCTTCGATCGCCGCGATCACGGCATCCGTGATGGAATTCAGCACCGTTTCGTTCGGTGTCCCGCCGTCGAGGTTCGGGCAGAAGATGTTGACGACAACCGTGCCCTCCTGAACGTCGTGCTCGTCACCCTTGATCGGGAGCGTGACGATGACGATGTCTTTCAGCTCCCGGCCGAGGGGCTTCTTCCGCCGCCAGACGGCGCCGTCGATGAGTGATGTCACCGAGGTGACGTTCAGCGCCGTGTAGAAGTGATCGAGCACGTCGTAGGTGGTTTTCACGAGAGGCCAAGCTCCTCTTTCAGCATTGCATACAGAGCCGATTGGGTCTCAACGCTTCCGGTTATCACGTCATATCCCCTGCTCTCGACTGCCGCCGCATACTCCATTCCGGCAAAGACGACGAGGACAATGCCCTTGGAGAATCTCTCCCCGAACTCCTTCGCCAGGTCCTTGCCGCGTTTCACACCGGCGCCGCGCTCGTCCTTCTTCGCCTTCGTGACTTCGAGCTTTTTCAGATCGCCGTTCACGATGACGACATAGCCGATCGAGCTTCTGAGATTGCCGGTCTGGTCCTCGAACGGAGCCATATCACGAGCCCGGTTGACAATCGTCTCGCCGATGTACGCCAGCGTCTCGAACGCCTGCTTCTGCTTGTCCTCGACGAACTGGTCGATGCGGTCAGCGACCGCCTTCTGCGAGAATTTGGGTTTCATCGGGCTCATGTCACTTGCACCGGATCAGGGTGTGGGTCTGCAACGGCGGTATCTCGACTACGGTATAGGTTTTTCCTGCACAGGAGAGCTTCGCTCCGTTCGGGATTGAATCGACTCCACTCAAGAGCGGGCAGATGACGCTCAGGGCGTATTCGATTCGCTCCCCGTTTTCGCCGATAACGAAACGTGAGTTGTTCACCTCAACCCGGCATTTCGAGATGCTGACCGTCGCCAGCGTCCCGGGCGTAACGACGCCTGTTGCGCTCTTTGTGCCGGGGGCGACATACGAGACTGTCGCCGAATGAGGGTATCTCTCGAACGTCATGGCTCACCACGCGGGATAGGTTTTTCCCCCGACGGTGACGGGTCTCCCCGTCACCCCGGGAGTGCTTCTTCGGCTCGTGGATTCCGGCAGCGCCAGCCCCCACTTGTCGTAGAGTGTTTTCCGGGCCGCCATCAGGGACTCTCGAGTCCATTTCACTGACAGCCCGTATTCGGATATGTCCGGGCTTGCCGCCAGACGTAGATAGACATCCGCAAGGCAGAGATCTATCACCTGAGCATTGCCGGCCGCGTAAGTGTCCCCCGGCGTCACCCCCCTGTCCGTCATGACTTTCGTGAACAGGTTGGTATCGGAGAACTCCGTCAGGGACTGCAATGCCTCGAGGTTCGTCATGGTTTAGGCTCCGAACGTGGTGTGGGACTCGGTGTCGAGGATCATGCACTGCTCGACGTTCTCCCACACGGGGAAGGCATTGATCTCGCCCTTGGTGAACTCGGCGACCGGGTCCTCCGTCGAGAACTTGCTGACGAGGATGGGCCCCTTCTTCGCCTGTGTCACCTGCTTGGGCGGTCTGATCTCCTCCGCGATCGGGCCATAGTACGTGTGACCGCAAACCATGTCGGGGATGAAGGTGACGTATCGGTCCGCCGATGACGAATCGCACCACGGGTCGTAGGCGGTCTGCACATGGGCTTCCGTTTCGAGCGTGATCCGGGTGTCGATGATGACGATTTCCGGCAGCCCCTCCTCGCGGAGCGCCATGTTCGCCACGGCAAGGGAGGGCGCCCGCTTCACCTTCGTTCCGCCGTACAGTGCGAACGGGATGACGAAGTTCTGAACGGCGGTGGAGGTGCGGAACGCCTGCCACTTCGTGAGGTTCATGAGAATGTACCGGGGCTTGGAGCCGATGGCTGCCATATAGCCGACCATGTCCTCGATGTCGCCGATGGGATCGTTGGTCGAATAGGCACCTGTCGTCCAGTACTGGTTCGCCGCGGACTCCACCTTCTTGTTTGCGGACGGCATCTGGAAATCGACAGACGACTCTGTGACTATTCCGGCGTTGTTGGTCTTCGTCAGGGTGAGCGTGGACTTGCTCAGGGCCTGAAGGGCCAGCCACTCGATACGGGCGGTCACGGCATCCACCACGAAATCCACATCGCCGTAGACCAGATCGAGAATCTTCTGCTGGTCCGAGTTCGCCATGTTCTTCAGGATGTCGTAGGTGAGGATGTCCTTCTCGTCCATCTTGCGCTTCGTGCGGATGGCCGGAATCTCACCGGACAGCTTGCTGACGACTTGGCGGGTCTTCAGCGGGGCAGACGTGTCGTAGGCGACCACATCGGCGGCGATCCGGTGACCCTTGCTTCCGATCAGGCTCTCCCAGGTGAGGCTCGGGATGAACTCGAAGGGGAAGAACAGGGGGAAGTACAGCTTGTCGTACACTCGTTCCGTGAGGTACGCCGTCAGAGTCTTACTGTTGATCTCAGTAAGCAGTGTCGGATACATAGTTCTTCACCTCCTTTCTTATGCGAACCTGATCCGGTCGGTCAGGGCGGTTTTGTCTGCGGTGGTGACGGAGTAGGGGAGAATGCTCTCCTTGACCGTGCCGCGGACGACAACGGCGGCATCGACGTTCTCCTTGGTGCTCAGATCGTCGTTCCGCACACGAGCGGTGTTTCTGAGGATGCCGGTTGCCGCGTACTTAACGGCTGCGCCGGTCACGGCGGCCGCCGAGCACTCCTCGAGGACGGTACTGGTGATGGCGGTGGCATTCAGACCTCCGCCGCCAGCAGTGAAGACGATGGTGTCCGTGCCGGTCGCCCGGGTGATGGCTGCAATCGTCGCGGCCGATCCCCGTCCCTGGATGCCGACATACTCGCCCACCTTGAACTCGTGGGTCGTGTAGACGTAGATCGTCACACAGGCGGCGGTTCCGAGGGTACGCTTCAGCTTCGCTGTCTTCACGAGATTGAACAGGCCGGCCGTGGTCGAATCGGCGTTCACCAGAGCACCGGCCTTGATGATCTTTGTCGTGGAGGGGATGCGATCCGTCTTCAGCGTACCACCGCCGGGGATGTCCTCGAGGATCGACAGAAACACCGGATGGTACTGGGTGCCGGTCTCCTTCTTTATTTCGAGGCTCATATCTTACTTGCTCCTGTTTGCGATGGTGCTTCCTTGTAGGCGAACACATCGACGGTCGGGAAATCTCCGTCGCCGCTCACCTGCTTCTTGTTGCGGAGCTGGGCGAAGTCTTTCGCGCTGTCCTCCGACACCGTGGTCGTGTTGTTCCCCCGGGCCGGCACGCCTGATTTCGCCAGCGCCTCGTCGATGGCCGCCTGTCTGTCCGCCTGGAGGTCACCCTTGAATGCCTCGACAGCGTCCGTGATCTTGGCCTCGTCATCGACGGTGATGTACTTCTCGTAGCTCTCGCTCAGTCCGGCCTCCTTCAGGGCGTCCCGAATCTTCGAGCTCCTGTTTGCCCCCGCCTTCTCCCTCTCGATGGCGTCGATTCGATCGGTAATCGGCTTGAGCGCGTTGCCGACGGTGTCGGCGATGATCTTGGCGAATTCAGGTTGCGATGAATCTGCCGGTGCCCCCTGTGTCGCCTGTGTGCCGGAAGCCGTCTGAGCAGCCTGAGCAGCGCCGCCTTCATCCGTCTTTCCGGTTTCTTTCTTCAGCTTCTCGGTGGTGGTCTCCACCGCCTTGTTCACCCGGCGATCAACGTCGGAGATCACGAGCTTCATGACCTCTTTCGTGACCGCCAGTTCATCCTGGCCGGTGATCTTCGACACGAGCTCCAGACTCAAGCCCGCCTCCTTCAAGGCGTTCCTGATGTACTCTGTCCGTTCCTCATCCGTCTTCCAAGCCATTGAGCTGATCTCCTTGTTTGGGCACAAAAAAGAGGGCGAATGCTCATGGTTCCTGAGCACTCAGCCCCGTTGTTCGGGTACTGCTCTGTATGAATCTATGCGGGCCGCCGTCTTCCGGTGGACATCACGGGAGGATGTTGCCACCGTGGGCGGCCCGCGCTCTCAAGGGGTTCTCACTTTATCGTTTCATACTTCTCCACATGCGTGACGGCTCCATCATGAATACACAATGTCACCTTGCCGTAGTAGGTGCGTCCGTCACTCGTCATGACGGACTTGTCGGCGGCCGTGTTTTTCACTGCCCGCACGAGATCATAGACTGACACCGTATCGTTCACACCGGTCATCATGCCCGTCTTGCGTGACACTGTCAAGGACTTTTTCTGCATTCGTTTCAATCCTTCAGGCCGAGGGCGGTCTTTGCCTCTCGGGTAAAATACTGGCGGTTGACGAACCATGCCGCCATGTACTGAGGTTGGGAGGTGTCGATGCCGTAGACTTCGATCTCGGACGGAACGAGTCCGATGTCCATGAAGAAGCGAATGATGAAGTCCGGATCATACACCTCGTCGATGATCTGCATCGATGAAGGGCTGTGGCGGCGTATGAACTCGGAAAACGGGCCGTAGGGTATGTTGATATAGAGCTCGCTCATATCGTGCGTGTGCGCCTGAATGACGGCTCTGAGATCGAAGATTCTATCCCGGGGGAAGTGTTCGAAACAGTCCGCCATGACGACGATGTCGTATTTCATCCCGAGATCGAGAGAGGCTGCGTCGGCGCAGATATATTCGACATTCTCATGGGCGGAGTGCTCGCGGGCGAACTCGATCAGGGCGGGGGAGAGATCGACCGCGGTGATGCGCGTATTGAAGTTGTCGGCCATGAACGATGATGAAAGTCCGGTGCCGCAGCCGATGTCCAGCACTGTCAGGCCGATGCGTCCCTTCAGCCGTTTGCCAAGATGATTGAATATGGCGAAATGCCGCCGGTTCGCGTGCTCGTGGTCGTACTTCATCCTTTCGAGGAACGAGTCATAGAATGCGGCGATCTTTTCATTGTCCATCAGAGCCTCCTGAACACTTCGTTGCGGGCGGATTGGGTCTTCACGAACTCCCTCCAGAACTGCCGGCGCTCATGCCGCTTCCATCCGGCATCGGACATCCAGTCGTCGAGTGATGAAAGCACGTACTTCCCTATCGCCAGCCGGACGGTGACATAGAGCTTGTAGAGCAGGACGAACGGGGCGCAGAACCACCTCCAGAGAACGAGAGCATACAGCCACACGATCCTGAGCAGTCTCATTGCAGACCTCCGAGCAGTTTCCTGATGTTCGCCACTTGATCGTCGAGCGTCCAGCCCTTCTCCTCCACCCACGGCCGTGATGGGAACCTTCGGTGGCAGTTCTCGCCGAATGCAATCTTTTCGGCTGCGAATCTCGCACTATCAAACAGCCATTCTTCCCGGTACTGCCTGTCGGCGCCGTAATAGTTGTGGATCACGGGCTGGATGCCCCGAGCCATCGCCTCCATGATCGCGTAGCTGTGGCCCTCGTGGACGGACGTGTGAAGCAGATAGTTCTTGCCCCGCCAGAACGAGTCCATGTCATCGACGTGGCCGTAGAACTTCACATGGTCTTCGAGCTCCATCAGCTCCACCATGTGACTCAGGTAGACCTCGTACCGGGGGTCCTGGAATGCGCCCGCCCAATGGAGCCTGAACCGGCTGTCATATTCCTCGATCAGCTCCTGAATGACCTGGAGTGCCATCGCCGGGTTCTTCTTGTGATTGATAGAACCGACGACGGCTATATCAAAGCCGGGGCCGGGATCGAGATGCTCTATACTGTCGAGCTCGACACCGTTCGGGATGATGGTGCACCGGCACCCTGTGTTCGCCAGAAAGGGGTTGTACTCCTCGGCGATCTCCCGGACATGGTCGGCGACATAGGCGAGGTGATCGACGACAGACCAGTCTATCATGCCCGGCATGTTCGTGAACGCCTCATACGAGTGCAGGCGGACGACGACCTTCGGGCGCGCCTCCTGTTCCGTCATGTCGAACGGGTGGACGCCCTGGGCCATCATGCGTGTGAGCTGCACCGCCGTCTCGTTCGCCCATTCGAGCCATATAATATCGCTGTTCGCCACAGTGTGCGGGGCCGTGCCGTCGGCATGGATGCTGACTTCGTACTCGCCCTTGAGGCGCGGAGCCCAGGCGAGGAAGTTGTCGAGGCCGGGGGCGCAGATGATGGAGAGGGTTTTCTTCATATTTTCAACCTCTTTCTCGTTTGGCAACTGCTTTTCGAAGTGTTCCTTCCATGGTGAAGTTGTCATCGAACCAGAACGGCCTGTTCTCCATGTTTCTGAGTTTCGGAAGATTGGATGCCAGGTACTCCTGGCTTTTCCGGGGAGCGGACCGGATGTACCGCCGCCCATCGATCTTGCCGGTTCTCGCGTACCGAACGAACTCGTCCTTGTCCATGAGGATCGAGGTCGTGTAACAAAGGCACCACGGATGCCATCCGCTGAAGACGAATGCGGGCGGGTAGTCGCCGGCCATCGAATCGCAGATGTCCCACCGGGGATGAGACTTCGACAGGTTCACCCGGATGCCGAGCACGAACGGAAGCTGCTGGCGCCGGGTGCAGTCACTCATCCGGTACGCCATGTTGGTCTCCGTGACTGCAAGCCGCATGGCGTTCTTGAACGAGCTCCGGTAGGCTCCGGATCCGGGGTGATACGCCTTCGCCGCGGCAGAGAGGCGGAGCTTGCCGGTCTTGTCCCGGACGCGCCGGAACAGGCGGTGCGGCTCCCGGAGCATCTCCCGGATATCCAGGCTGATCTTCTGCGCCGAGCGTCCCATGGCGATCCCGGAACCGAGATACTGCTCGATCAGCTCCTTGTTCGGGCCGACGAGGTTCCAGACGCGATCGCTCAGGTCGATGCCCGCCATCTTCCGGTCAATGAAGGCGCCCATCGCTGCGTAATTGAGCTGGCGCATGGACGCCATGACTGCCGTGGGGACTTTCACGCCCTTCGCCATCCGATCGACGACATCGTCCCACTTCTCGTTGTTGAGGTCCCACGCGCTGACGATCGCGTCGCGGACGGTGGTTTCGAGATCGGTGCTCATCGTGCGGAGCGTGCGGGCGATCTGTTTCTCGATGGCCGCGTTCGCCCGGTAGAAGGCGCCTTTGTGAATGGATCGTGGCTCCTTCAGCCGGAACTTCTTGATGTCCTTCGACAGGGTTTCCGCGCCCCTGAGCAGAATGCGGTTGACGGCGCCGCTTCTGGGATCACCGGAGTGCAGATTGATATTCACGCCACCGACGAGCCGGGAGATGCGCTTCAAATGCTCCTGCTCGAATTCTTTTTCAAGTCCTGACAGGTTCACGGCGCTTCGTCCTCATGACGCTGATCGGGTTCACGCCCCATACACCGTCGAGAGACGGCTTATACGGAGCGGCTTCGCATATCACTCGGGCTGCGATGGTGCGTTTACGAATCTCGTCACTGTCTTCGTATTGGTATTCAACCATGGCGATAACATCGATCATAGCCTCGCCCTTCACTTCGCTGGATATGATCTTGAAACGCCTCAGAACCATGAAGGAGAACAGGTCATAGATCATCTCCAGAGACTCCGTGGCATTGGCGAAGCGCCATGCCCATTGGGATAACCGCTCCATCTCCGCCCAATCACAGTACCTCCATGCGGTGAAGAACCGCTCGACGGTCTTCTTGGCTTCCTTACGCTGCTTCTTGTTCATGTGGTCTCCTTCTCAGAGTTCGAACGACTGCGCCGCGGCTATCGTCTGCTGTTCTTCCTTCTCGATCCGTGTGAGCTCCTCTCCGGGGTCGTCCACGAGAGGGTTCTGGCGGACGGCGGTCTCCCGGGAGATCGTGGGCTTGGCTCCCGTGGCGATTGACAGGTTCTCGAGGATTTCGCCCACATTCTCCGGCAGTGCGCTGTTGAACGCCACCTCGATGTCGAGCTCATCGAGATTGGCCGCCTCGCCGACGAATGCCGTCGAAAGCATCGCCTTCAGAAGATTGATCCGGCGGGCGAAACCGGTGCCGAAAATCTCCTGCTTGTAGCGGGCCTTCCCTTCGGCGGCAAGGAACATCAGGCGGATGGCCGCCCCGGACAGGGCCCCGAGAGTTTTCATGTTGTCGAAGCCGATGTCGGGCGTGTCCGTCAGGTACAGGATGAAATACTTCAGCATCTCATATTCGAGCTTCATGCTCTCCGGGGACTGGCTCCATGTGATGTAATCGGCGTCGCCGTATTCGAGCCTGCCGTCAACGCCGGGCTCGCCCTCGAGGACGATCACCTTTCCGTCTTCGGTCTTGTCCGGGAGAGACGCTACCTTGCCCTTCACCTTCAGCACAGGGCTGTCGAAGTAATCGTTCGTGTCAGCGTGGCTCGACATCTTGTTCTCGAGGCGGTCGATGAGATGCTGCACGTCGGCCCATTCAGGGGCCTCCTGCTCATAGTGGATCACCGGAATCTTGCCGAACAGGTTCGGCTCCGTGGTCTCCGTCCATTCGGTGCCGGTTTTCACGTAATGGTAGATCGTTTCGGCGGTGTAGATGTCCACGTGCGGGTACTTCTTCGGCTGGTCGTTCTCGAGACGCTCGACATCGTACTTGACGGTGTAGGCGTCGAGATCGCCATACTCGTCGAAGTGCGGGTAGATGTAGTACCCATCCTGGCGGGAAAGCAGGATCACCCGGAGCCGCTTGTTCTCGAGCCGGTAGACGGGATTGCCTTCGGGGGTCTTCTTCCCGGTGTCCACCCTGTCGCCGGTTATATGCCACAGCTCGGCCGCGGCAGTCTCGATGCTCACACGGCGCATGAGCGCCTTGTTGAAATCGTCGAGGCGGTTCCGCTTCCATGTTTCCGTGATGAGGGAGAATGCCTTGTCGTACTTGTCTCCCTCGTTGTTCAGGATCAGGGTAGCGGGTTCGCCGAGCAGGAACCATACGGCCGTGCGGACGATCTTTTTTTGGAGGGTGACAACTTCCTTGGCCGTCTTGACGGTCTGGACGGAGCCGGTCGCTGGATCACCGATGTCCTTGTCCTTCTTGCGGAGGATTTCGTGTTTCCCGTCGTACTCGTCCTGCCACTTCTGGTAATGGGTTTCCCGCTCATGGGGGCTGATGTCCTTCGTGAGCAGGTCGATGCGCTTCTTCACATCGAGGGTCATGATGTCGCCGATGTTCATGATGCAGGTCTCCTTTTACCGCAGCCCGAGGGCCGCCTTGCTGGTGGTCTTCTTCTTTTCGTCTTCGGGGAGCTTGAAGTTGTTCACCCGCTCCGCAACGCCGGTCAGGGCGTCCGGGGCGTCGTCGTTCTCGTTCTTCCCCTCGCGCTGGAACGTGGTGACGGCCTCGTGAAAGTCGGGCCAGCGGTCCTTCCAGTTGTGCGGAAAGTAGATGTGACCCATGACGAACGTTGACTGCGAGAGGATACGGGAGAGCTTGTTTCTCGACTGATGAAACGGGTGGAACGTGACGCGCCGGGTCTGGTGCCTCTCCCACAGGATGCGCTCGACGGCCCGGGAGAATGACCGGCCGCCGTTGTTCGATTCGTTCACGCAGTCCCGGACGTTGTTGTGGAACAGCATGTCCGCTGTCGCGGGCTCGGTGACTTCCATGCCCGCCTTCGTGTAGAGGACATCGAGAATCCACGCTTCACCCCGGAAGACGCCATAGACGAGGCCGCAGAACCAGTCGGTGCCCTTGTCGGCCACATCGATGTAGGCGTCGATGTACTCGAACTCGGGTTTCTCGGTGTAGGTTTTCAGCTCCTTGTACAGCGTGCCCTCGATGTCCACCGGCTCCTGATGGTAGTTCGCCAGGAAGATCGCCGGGTCCATGAGACTCCGCTTGTCTTCGTAGCTCTCGCTGCTCATGAGCGGGGGGCAGAGCATCTCGCCGGTCACGCGGTCCTTGACTTCCATCTTCAGGATGAACCACTTATCGTCCCCGTCCTTTTTCAGGACGAGTCCGCAAAGGTCCTTCTTCGCCCACCGGGTCATATTGATGATCTCGAGACCGCCTTCTTCTTTCCGGGAGAGGAACGTGCCGGTGTACCAGTCCCATACCCTCTGGAGGGCCGTGTCGCTGTACGCCTCCTCCACGCTTTTGACCGGGTCGTCGATGATCGTGATGTCGCCGCCCTTGCCGGTGATCGAGCCGCCGATGCCGGCGCCTTTGTAACTGAAGAACTCACCTTCGAGAGCCCATTTCTGGAACGAGGCGTTGCCCTGGGAAACGCGGGTCTCGGGAAAGATGTCGGCATAGACGATCTCGTGCGGAAAAAGCTTCTCCTCGCTGATGCCGTCACGGGTGTACCGGGAGAAGTCCTGGGCGAGATCGTCATTGTACGACGTGGCGATGATGCGGGTTCTTTTCTTCTTCCCGAACACCCACATGGAAAAGAGCACCAGCGTCCGGGTCTTACCGTGGCGGGGCGGCATATTGATGATGAGCTTCTTGTACGGGGAGCCGTCGGGCTTGAGCAGCGTGCCTTCATTCAGGCCCTGGAGGGTGTCACACAGGAGCTTCAGGTGCGGACGGTCATCGGCATAGAAGTCGCCGTGGAGCGTCTTGCAGAACTCCCAAAACGTGGCGCGGGAGAGCCTGATGCGCTCCTCCCTGAGCAGGGCCAGATCGTGCCGAATGTCATTCGCCGGTTCCGCCGGAGCGGATGGCGAGCAGACGCTGGATTTCACGTTCGACTTCCTCATCGGTCAGGTGGTCGTAGTTGTGGTTCTCGTTCTTCATGGTTCCGGTCAGGTCGATCTTGGTGATGTCGAGGCCGAGCAGACGGGCCTGCTCACGCTTGATGTTCAGACAGGTATCGACACGGTTCTTTCGGAGCGACTCACTGTAGAGATAATCAAGCTCCCGGAGAATACGGCGGCGGCTCCGTTCGGCGTCCTCCAAGGTCTCCTCGTACAGCATCTCCCGGGCGGCGGCCATGTAGTTGTCAGCTGTCCGGTCGCCAACCCCCCATCTTTTCGCACAGTATCGAACTATTTGGGCGCGTGTGACATGCTTGAGCAGAAGCTCGTAGATTTCCGCTACCCGCTGTTCTTTCTCGGCTTTTGTTGGTTTCGGCGCCGCCATATTCATCTGCCTTGCAGAAGGTGAGCTTCTTCTTCAGTTTTTCCGGGAAGGTAAAACGCGAGTTCGCTCGCCATCATTCGTGCCGGTCTGAAGGCTTCTGCATACCGCGATCTGGCCTGTATCCCACGGACGACAGCGTTGGCCCGGACAGCTTCCTCGACAGACATGTTGGCTCCCCGGACGACCTTGTTGACCTGTGATCTGAACGAACTGAGGACATTAATCTTTTTTTCGAGAGTGTCGGGGAACAGCTCGTAGAAAATGCTTGGGCTGAAGGCGGTCGTGCTGAAGCCCTCGTAGTACAGGATGTTCCGACGGTGGCGAGACGCAACCATGACGACAGCAGTCAGGTTCCGGTGGTCCTGATGATTGTCTTCGGGATCATGCGTCAGGATTACGTCGGGATCGACTTTCTCAATGTGAGATTCGAGGAGCCAGATGACGTCCCGGCTGATCTCCAGCTTTTCAGACGGGATGTCGCCGAACACGAGGTTGGTTCCTGAGCCGATGATGATTGCAGAATTCACCTGCTCTGCTCTCCGCACTGCCTTGTTCCCGCCATACTCCCCATAGGTGGCGACGTAGAGCGACAGATCGGCTCCACGTTCTTTCTGCTCTACGAGGAAGCCGCCACAGCCGATTTCTATGTCGTCGGGGTGGGCGCCGATCGCCAGTATTTTCATGATCTCTCCGGTATAGTTACTGCCCCGCCCGGTGAGGGGCGGAGCAGATTGTCGTTGCGGCACAACACATCATTGCCTGTTTTTTGAGTCACTTC
>CAYNWJ010000001.1:0-7746 GCA_964400815.1 uncultured bacterium | reverse complement strand
GCGGACCTCCTTTGGGCGAACACGTCGCCATCATACTTTCAGGGCTTCGGGTATTCCATGGACTCGATCATGGGCGTCACGAGCGTCGTTGATGAACTTCTCGGCGTTGGACTTGCTCCTCTTGTATGCTTCTTCGAGAGGAAGGCCGTCTTCGAGCCAGAGCCGGAGAGCGTTGCCGAACTGGTTGAGCTGACAGGGGGTGCATGTGACTCCACGGCAGTTGGTGCAGATCATTTCGGCAAGCTTCAGGGTGCCGTCTTTCTTCTCCGGGAACGTCATGCTTTCGACTCCTCCCGGTTGATCGACTTCTCAACGCTGAAGCCTTCGGGGTATCGCTTCCTGAGCTTCTCGATGTTCGTTCTACCGACATGCTCGAGGGTGACGCCGATCTCGCGGGCGCCCTTTGCGGTGTAATACTGAACGTCGCCAAGCTCATTTTCGGACTTTGTGAGATCGAGCGGATGACCCTGCCCGATGTGCTTCTTCACAACATCGGCGAACTCGCCTGCTTCTCCGGCAAGTCCGAGAGCGGCGTGCATGAGCTCCCATGTAGGCCGGACGGCGTCGTGAATGCGGTGCCTTATCACGTCCAAGTATTGCAACGGGTCCACACAGGTGTCATGCATGGCTTCTGCAATGCCCCGTTCGATCAAGTCCATGAGCAGCGGGTTCACTCCGTTTTCGTGGCTGTCGGTGCGGGCCGCCAGCTCCTGGTATTCGTTCATCTTCATTTGAGTGATCCTTTGTGTTTTCTGGTGGAGCGGTGAGGAGTCGAACCTCGCCTCCGCCGGTGGTGAGACCGGCAGCGCTGCCCGTGAGCTTCCGCCCCCACTTCCGTTATTCATCTCCGAAAAGGCTGACCTGCGGGTTTTCCGGCTGCTCCTCAACATCCCTGCCGTCGGGGTCGGCGAATGCCACGCCGCTCTCGATTGCGTTGGCCTCATCGACATACCGGTTGGGGCCGGGATTCTTCAGGGTGTCGATCTGCTGCTCGTTCTCGACGAAGAACTTCAGGCCGCGACCGAGCTTCTTTCCCCGGCGGGTGTGCATGTCGAGCGCATAGTCGGGAATCTCGGGGCGCCAGCCATTCGAAATCCTGTGCCGGATGACCGTCTTTAAGTTCTCGCCCTCCCGGGTTTTTTCAGCCCGGCACATCGCCATGACGATGTTCGCCAGAACCATTCGCCAGGAGCCCTTCTTCTTCTCGACGAAGAATCTCGCATGGTCGATCATCTTATCGACCAGCAGGAGGGTTTGGCCGCCGTCACAAATGCCGATGTCCTCGTGGAGGATCACATACAGGCGGGCGAGCATGTGATTCATGAAGCCGCTCTCCCCGAGCTCATAAGCCCAGAACAGCGCATCTTCCTCCTTGCCGCGCCTGATGTCCTTCTGTAGTGCGGATATGACCTCGTAATAGTCATATCCATACCGGGTTTTCATGTCGAACTTCCCTTCTCTTGCCATCTCTCCTGCCTCTCTCGTTGCGGGTTATAAAATGTTGTTATGAAGAAACTTATGATCGTAACGTAAGCTGTTCTGTCGGAGTGTCAAGCCTTTTTATCTTGTTACATTGATGTTTATGTGATTCCGTTTCGAGAACGGGGAATTGCCTTTTGCGCCGCCTGACCACTTCACATGGCTTCCCCATTTCGCCTTCATGTACAGGGTGTCCCTCTCGACGTTCTCTTTCGTCCTGACACCCTGGAGACCGCCGCGGTTGTCGAAATCCTTTCCTTTGAAGCAGAAGCGGGTGTCCATCAGGTTCACCCGGAACTTGGCGAGCCCCTGAAGGGTCATATCGACATCCTGGCGGGTGGTGAGCTTCTGGTCGTAGCTCAGGGCGTGATCGATGATGCCGAAACAGCCGGCTATCATCGAGGTGAACGCGAACGGTTTGTTGTCCTGCGAGTACATGGGATTCGCGATGACGGTGTACCCATAGAGCTTGGCGCCGATGCCGTCAGCGATGTTTGCGGTGTTGACGATGATCTGCATGATCGCCCGGGGGTCCGAGATGTGGCGCGAGCGCATTCCGACGAGACTGAGCACCTTCTCGATGTCGTCATCGGACTGGAATACGACGCGGGCATCCACGTTGTCCAGTATCCACTGGCGCTTCGGTGTCAGGCCCACGAGGTCGTCCGGGTGAATGAGCAGGTTGTTCTTGTTCTTGATCTCGTATTCATCGACTTCGCTTTCTGAAATGCAGTATCTGGCTGTCGGGAACATGCCGAGCATGGTCGGCACTGTCTCCGGCCGGCCCTTCGACGGAATGATGATGGCGATGTCCTTCTCCTCTATCACCTGAGCACCTCCGCTATCTGCTCATCGGTCAGGAATTCGAGGAGCCGGACGAGCCGGTCGCCCTTGAGCACTCTCCCGAGACCGACTTTCTGATGCTTCGGTGAAGGCGAGATCGACCGCTTGTCGATGTCGAGACGGGTCGTGGCGTTGTTCCAGTCGGTGTCGTTGTCGAACACGAACACGAGGTAGTCCCAATGCTCGAACGGCCTTATCTCCAGTTCCCGGAGCGTACGCTCTTGCTCAAGGTCGTTCTGTGGTTCGGGTTCTTCTTCGCCTTCGCCCTTGATGTCGAACAGCCGGAGATCGTCGTACAGGTCCGGACGTCCGTTTCTGATTTCGTCGAGCAGGGACTCGATGTCACGGGTGAAGTATCCCTGGGCGGCCGGGTTGTTCATGTGGGCGTTGAGCGCCTTCTCCTCCTCGAGGGAGAGGTCGAGCACGATCACCGACATGGCGTCGTACCCTTTCTCCTTCAGGATCGCCAGCCGCTGGTGTCCCGAGATCACATGGCCGGTCTGCCGGTTCCACACGATGTCCCCGGCGAGCCCGAATTTTTCTATTGAGCGCCGGAGACTCTGCTCGGCTTCCGGGGAGATGCCGCGGGGATTGTACGGGGCGGGCTTCAGCTCGGAGACGGCGACGGTCTCCTTGTGGGTTTCGAGGACTTTCGAAAACTCGGGCTTCTGCCGGGGCTTCTTTCTGTTCGTCATGGATCGGCTTCCGTTGTTTGGATGGATGTCGTCAGCCAGTATTCCGGGCTTGCGTTACACTGTCAAGGATTCTTTATGAGTGATCGATACGGCATGCCATCCTGCATCCGGTCGTACCGGAGCGATTGGTTCCGGCGATACCGGTTCTTCTCGGCGCGGGTGAGGGGACGCCGCTTGTCGCTCCGCTTCAGCCATGCGTCACGGGATGCCTTCGTGTGGAAGGTATGAACGATCGGGACGCTCTGATTCTCCTCGGTCAGGGCGAAATATGTCTGCATGGGGTTCTCCTCCGGATTCTCTCTGCTGTGGTTCACTGCTTCATGTCTCCGTATATCTCGATGCGGACGCCTTCGTCCTTTCTGCTCACCTCGAAGGTGTCATTCCAGCCGGAGATGTGCTTCCAGCCGTCGTTCTCGAGAATGCCGATCTCGACGAGGGTGTCGAGTATGAGCTTCCGGCCCCCGGCCGAGATGTTGTCCGGGTCGCGCTTCCTGCTCGGCTCTATCCAGGTGAAGACGAACTGCGCCTGTCCGCGGACGGGTTTCAAGTGGGACATCCTCGCATAGATGGCGATAATCTCCGACCACTCCTTCTTCAGGCGGCCGTAGCCGTTGAACTTGCCCCGGCCCATCTTCGAGGCGGCGATGATCTCGTTCATGCCGGGGAGCCTGCCGGGGATGATGAGGGTCTGTTTCGGGGCGTCGGTCATTCCCCCTCCTTCTGAGGCCGGGGGCCGGGCTTCATGCACCATTTGTCAGGGCGTGGTTCATCGGTGCGATAAAAGCGCCCTTCGCACCACCAGCAACCATCCGTCGGTGTGCAGGACTCCTTGTGCCCGGCGACACACTCACGATTCACTTCATCACAGGGCGCCAGGTCGTCGATCTCGCACCCGCATTCTTGTCCGCACAGGCCGTCATATCCGTTCTCCTTCAGATATTCGGCCAGCATTTCGATAACTGTCATTTTCCACCTCCGAACAGGTCCATCTGGAAGAAGCCGGCGTAGTATTCCCCGAGCTGCTTCTTCATCTTCTCAAGGTTGTCTCGTTCCTCGGGAGTCTTGCCGGAGCCGCCATGCTCCCGGAGAAAGTTTCCGGCCTTCTTCACCATGGCGATGATGCACTCCTTTTCGGTCTCGTATGCTTTCCTGCTCGGCTCCGAGATCGACAGGCTTTCCGAGCGGACGGTGTAGGTGCCGGTGTACCTCCCGTCGTCGGTTTTCGCCGTGACGATCTCAGCCCGCGCTCCAGTCTTCCCGGTCCCGCTCTTGAACACCTTCAGCATGAGCTTTCTCTCCATGTTTTTCGATTCAACTTCAGGTGAATCAGATTCGGGCAGACAGGCGGGCCGAGCAAACCGTATCAGAAACTCTTGCCCGCCTGCAAGCCGTAGGCCGGTGTTTCCGGCCTGTCATGCTCAGAACGGGAGATCGTCGTCACCATAAGGCGGAGCCTCATCGCGTTTGGAGCCACCGGAGCCGCCCTTTCCGCCGGAGCCGTCCAGCATTATCATCTGGTTCGCTATGACCTCCGTCCTGTACTTCCGGTCGCCGCTCTGGTCCTCCCACGAGCGTGTCTGCCAGCGGCCTTCGATGTAGACGCAGCTTCCTTTTCGGAGATAGTCCTTGGCGGTCTCGGCGGTCTTTCCGAACAGGGTGACGGGCACCCATTCGGTGTGGTCCTGCCATTCGCCGTCCTTCTTCCGCTTCTCGTTGATGGCGATGTTGAAGTTGGCTATCGCCGTGCCGCTTGCGGTGTACTTGATCTCGGGATCGGCTCCAAGGTTGCCGATCATTATGATTCTGTTCAAGCCTCGTGACATGGGTTCCTCCGTGTTTTCATTGCCGGTAAAAGATTGATATGAAGCAGGTGCCGAGTGCGAGTATGGTCGAGATTATCAGCATGAACACCATGCTCAGGGCGTCACTGGCAAGCATTCGGTATATGTCCCACAGGGTCGGCATGTTATACCTCCGGGAACTGGGGGGCTCAGTTTGTCAGCATCTCATACACATCCGTCGCCTGACGCTCGGTCAGTCGGGTCAATGCCAGATCGAGCAGCAGTGACTTGTGTAACGAGCAGAGGTTCAGCTCCTTCCGGCCCTCGCTCGTGTGGAAGAAGTGAAGATCGGTTCGTTCTTTCAGATCGCACAAGTCACACTTCTGATTCATGATCTCTCTCCAATTACCGCCTGGTGCGGTAGTCTGACATCGTGAACTTGAACACCCGATACTCAGACAGCCGTGAGGCGATGCGTGAGCTCAGAGTGTCGTTGATCTCCTCGATGTTCATGTTCGTTGTGATGATCGTGGTCTTTCCGGCGTTCAGGCGTCGTTCGATGATGAGATACAGGCACTGGACGGCATATTCCGAGAACTTCTCGGCGCCGAGATCATCGAGCACCAGCGTCTTGTAGTACGAAAACTGATTGATTATTTCTTCCTCGGTGGTCGTGCTCGACTCCTCGAAGCTGTTCCTGAGATCGAGCATGAGTTCAGGAACCGACTTGAACATCAGATCGCGCTTTCCCTGCTTGAGCATCTCCCGGAGTATCGCTACGGCGATGTGGGTCTTGCCGGAGCCGCAGTTGCCGGAGATCAGGAGGCTCTGATCGGGATTCGCCGCATACTGCCGGGCGGCGCTGACTACTTTCGGATGCCCTTGGAAACTGTCGAGAGTGCAGGTGAAGTGTTTCTCCCGGATGCCGTAGACAGGAAGTACGCTCTGGGGCCTCTGCTCGAGGGTCCTGCTTGCCAGCTCCTTGCGTTGCTGGGCGGCCGCTTGGCCGTTTCCCCGCTGGCAGTCGGGGGATGTGCACCACCACGAGAACACGTTGTCACGAACGCCGAAATCGAAATGATCCAGTGTCCCGGCCTCTCGGAGCCGGTCAAGTATTCTCTCATTCGAGATGTATGTACTGCCCTCACTCATTTCTCTGCCGCAATTCGGGCATTTCGGCCGTTCGTCAGCCGAATTCGACGTCCACGGGGAACGCTTTCCGTTCACCCGTATGTAGCCGCGCTTTCTGAGCGCCGCCTGAAAGTCTATCGTTGCTTTCATACAGCTCCTCCGATTCGTACAGGTACTTGTCGAAATTCTCCTGCGTGAACAGGGTTTCCGGCCGCATCCAGTTCCGGTTGAACTTCGGGTCCTTGAGCTTCTTGTCGATGATCTCGCGGAACTGGTCGGGGGTCTTGCCCTCTGCGAGGCGGTCGATGATGAACTTCGTCCCGAAATAGTTGTCCGGGAGATTCTTTCCGGCCGCCTCGTTCAGATAGGCGATGATCTCATGGGCTTCATCCATCATCTTCCGGCCGTCCTGAGTGAAGCGCATGGCATATGACTGAGCAGCCGTGAGGGATGAGCCCGGCAGAGCGGCGGCACCGGACATATGTCTTTTTTCTTCCATTCTTTCATTCTTTACATTCTTGTCTTGATTCATTTGTGATTCATTTGTGATTCGTTTGTGATTCATTTGTGATTCATTTGTGGTTCCGTAGTCAGCGTAAAGCGCGTAGTTTATAACAGTTAGCCGAGTCGTAACTGATTCATTCGTGAGTCGAATCATGTTACACTCCTGAAGCAGATGGAGATACCGGACAACACGCGCCTGGGGCCAATTCCACCGCTTCGCCCACGTTCGAGTGGACTTCAATGATTCGCCCCTGTTACACTTCAATACGGTCATGCCGAGAATCACTTCTTGTGGTTCGGGATTCCATTGGACTTCCATGAGAATGTCGATCCACGCTTCAGCCTTCGAGAATACACGCTTTTCCCGCCAGATTTTCGTGTCCTGAATCTTCCGGTAGAGCTTGATGTAGCCTCTTTCAATGCCGGGTTTTTTCTCGCTCATGGCCGTCACTTCGATTTGACGTTCACGTTGTAGTTGGTCTGAATGTGGGCGGCGGAGACTTCAGCCCCGTCTTTCAGGGCCTTCTTGATCGCCGTCTTATCCGGGTCGCGTTTCACCCTGACAAGGTCTTCCGGGAGCTTGTCGGCATCATCGACGACGACCGACTCGCTGCTCGTGAACCGGGCGATGAAAACGTTGCCCTCGAGCTTCTTCACATCCGCAGAGAACATCGTGTCGAGCAGGTGCGCCTTTGCCCGGCTGATGCGATTGTCCGCCCGTTTCTTCCGGTCCTGCAGATTGCGGTTGATGTCGGCAAGCCGTTCGCTCTCGGCTTCCCACTTGGAGATGTACAGGCCGTAAGCGTCGATCTTCTCCGCCAGACCGTCCTGGAGGTCGGCTATCAGCTCGTCCATCTTCTCCTTGAACAGAGCCGCCTCCTGCTCATCCTCGATGCCATCGAGGGTGTCGGCGGTGGCCTGAACGATCTCATCTATCCTCTGCTCGATCATGAGCAGGGTCGGGCGGGGTGTTTTGGTGTCAACTGGCATGTTCTTTTGGCCTTTCTCCGGCATAGCCGGAATTCATGCGGGTGTGGTCATATACTTCGTCGCCTCGTTATCGTCGCTCAGGGTATTGATGCACTTCCCTGCCTCGGTGCCGGTCATTTCGGTGGAGTTCATGAGCGTGCGCCCGATGATATTCGAGCAGGTGTCGAGAATCTCCTCCGGGGACATGAAGTACGGGACACAGAGTTCGGCGATCTGCTTGAGCTGGCCCTTGGTCGCCTTGTCCGGCGCCGGGTTCTGTTTCGGGGGCGGGTTCTGCTTGGGCGGGGATTGTTGCCGGCTCCGGCTGCCATTGCCGCCGGACT